>DASWCG010000232.1:0-12373 GCA_036390175.1 Candidatus Acidiferrales bacterium
CAAAGCGAGCGTGGCGCGGTCGTCATCGGAAGCCGGCGCGAGGGTGTAGTTCTCGCCCGCAAATTTCACGATGCGCTTGGCTTTGCGCTCGATCGCGGCTCTCTGAGACGAGTTGCCAGTCGGCGAGACTGTCCAACCTTCTCGCTCGACATAGCGATAGGTAAACGATTCTCCGATAAGCAGCGTTTCGGGTTTATCCGATGGACCGGTCTGGATGCGATCCGGCGCCAGATAGAGAAGATCTCGGGACACTTCCGAAGCGTCTGCACGGTGTTCCTGAGCATGCGCAGAACGGAAAAACAAGAAACCAAACACAGAGCACGCAGAGAGCACGAAGAACAGACAGAACCAGAAGACCCGAAGGCGTTGGTGCGATGAATCCGGCTGTCTCACGAAATGGTTCCTAGAGCTCCAGCGGGAGCGGGATGTGCTGCGAGGCGATGCACAGCTCGCCATGAAACGCGGCATCGGACGGGCGGCGGCCGAGCGCCTCTTCTGCTGAGATGCGCGCGAGGTGCGGATTGTTGTTCTGCTCGGAAAGGTGCGCGAGCACCAGGTAGCGCGCGCGGCCATCGAAGGCCTCCGAATCCGCGAGGAATTCGCTGACGGAGTGGTTCGAGAGGTGACCGGTGCGGCTCAAGACGCGCTGCTTCACGTGCCAGGGGTACGGCCCGACCTTGAGCATTTCGAGGTCGTGATTGGATTCGAGAATGAGACAATCGGAATCGCGCAGATGATGTTTGACGAGAGCCGGCAGATAGCCGAGGTCAGTGACAATGGCCACTTTGAAGCCGCCCGCGCGAAATGTGAAGGCGACGGGATCGGCGGCGTCGTGAGGAATGGCAAACGCCGAGACCTCGATGTCGCCGACCAGAAAACGCTGCCCCGCGGAAATCATCTCGACGCGGTCCATGCGCTTGCGAAGCGTGCCGGGAAGAAGGCGCCGGACTTCGAAATGCGTCGGCTCGGTCAGATACACAGGCGCGCGCCACATTCCCAGAACCTGCGGCAGACCGTTGCAATGATCGGCGTGCTCGTGGGAAATCAGGATGCCGTCGAGGCGGTTGAGCTTGTTTTCGCTGGCGGCGAGCCGCGCCAGGGTCTCGCGTTTGCCGAGTCCGGCGTCAACCAGGAGGCGCGTGTGCTCGGTTTCGAGCAACGTGCAGTTGCCCGAGCTTCCCGACGCCAGAATGGATACGCGCAGTCCGATGAGGACCCTCCCTCGGTTTTCAGGATGATGGCAAAGCGCGGCTCCGCCGTCAATGACAAACCAAAGCGGGATGCCCAATTTATTTTTCTGTGGAAGCTCAGCAGGCCAGAACGTCGCGAGTGAGGGAGAAGCCGTTCAGATTGCCGAGTACGGTGACGGCGATCTGGTCGGTGCGGAAAAACTCGCGGGCGATGGACAGCAATTCCTCGCGCGTGACTTCTTCGATGGAAACGAGCAGCTCGTCGAGCGTGTAGAAACGGTTGAAATACATTTCCTGGCGGGCAAGATTGGACATGCGCGAGCTGGTGGATTCCAGCGAAAGCATCAGCGAGCCCTTGAGATGGTCTTTGGCGCGGCGCAGCTCCTCTTCGCTGACCGGGGATTCCTTGAGGCTACGGAATTCCGCCGCGATCATGTCCACGACCCGCGCGGCGGTCTCTTTGGCCGTGCCGGCGTAAATCGAGAGCATGCCGGTGTCCGAATAAGGGCTCAGTTCGCTGAAGACGGCGTAGGCCAAGCCGTGCTGCTCGCGG
Organism: Candidatus Acidiferrales bacterium; assembly: GCA_036390175.1. Lineage (GTDB taxonomy): Bacteria > Acidobacteriota > Terriglobia > Acidiferrales > UBA7541 > DASQHY01. The sequence goes on from DASWCG010000232.1 coordinate 1,744, forward strand.
ATTTTTTGAAACAAGCGCGAAGACATGCCGCCGCCGAGGATGTTGTTCAGCACCGCGGTGGCGAAGCGGCGCTCGTGCGCCATGGGATACGCAGGAACGCCGATGCAAATGTGCACCTGCTCGAGGTCGCGCTTCTTTTCGAGGCGAATGGGCGCCTGTGGAGAAGGCGCGTCCGCCCTCCGGGAAAAGCCGGAGGCGGGCAAAGGGCCGAATTCTTTTTCGACGAGTTCGACCAGGCGCGGATGTTCGAGATTGCCGGCAGCGGTGATGACCATGTTGTCCGGGGCGTACCAGGGACGATAACAGGAGAACACCGCGTCGCGATTGAAACTGCGCACCGTTTCGGGAGTGCCGAGAATAGGGCGGCCGAGGGAATGGTCGGGCCAGAAGCCCTGCGTAAACAGCTCGTGGACCAGATACTCGGCATTATCCAGCTCCATCTTGATTTCTTCGAGAACCACCTGCTTTTCTTTGCCGAGGTCCCCATCATCAAAACGAGGGCGCAGGACAAGGTCGGAAATAATGTCGAAGGCGATGGGGAGATGCTCGTCGAGGACTTTGGCGTTGAAGCAGATCATTTCTTTGGCGGTGAAGGCGTCCAGCATCCCGCCGATGGAATCAATGGAGCGCGCAATGTCCTGGGCGGTGCGGCGCTCGGTGCCTTTGAAGACCATATGCTCGATGAAGTGAGCGATGCCGTTCTGATCGGGAGTCTCGCGGCGCGAGCCGGTGCGGATCCAGATCCCCACGGAAACCGAGCGGACGTGCAGCATGGTCTCGGAAATGACTACGAGACCGTTGGGGAGAATGCGCTTCTGGATGTCGCGCGGCTCGTTGGGCATGGCTTTGTTCATTGTGTCACAGAGGCGAGAAAGTCGCCATAGTTGACGGTCGACAGTTGATTGTGTGTCGGCGAGGTCGCCGCGCAAAAGGGTGGTTCCAGGTTTTCGCGTACCTGGAAGAGACAGTGCTGGCCGTCCCCGAGGGGAGTGGTGGCGGGCATGGCAAGAAATGCGGATACCGCGAAAACTGGGGGTATAATTTCCGCGACCGGAAGTTGAAAAACGAAATTCCGACTAAAATTCTAAACTGGAATCTTTCGGCCCGCCCATAGGGCTGATGGTTACAGCAGGAGGAGTGCACATGAACATGTTACGAAACAGATGGGCTTTCATTGCGGCGTTGCTATTGGCGGCACCGCTTTTTGCGCCGGCCGCTGTGGGGCAGCAGAACACGGCGAATCGCGCTGCCGCCGAGATTTTTGCCATCCTGCCGGATGGATCTACCGGGCCCGAAGGTCTGACCGTGGGCGCCGATGGCAACGTATACATCACCACCTTTGGTTTTGACCAGAACGGCGAGGTGAGCGGCCCCGGTCAACTATTCGTCTTCAACCCTGAAGGCCGGCTGCTGCGGCAGGTCAGTACTCCCGGCTCAAGTCCTCACCTTCTCGGCCTGGCGTTTCATCCTCAGACCGGAGCGTTGCTGGTAATCGATTTCGGCGCCGGCAAGGTCCTGAAGGTGAATCCACTCAATGGAGCCTCGTCAGTGTTTATGACCGTCACCGGCAACTCGGGCCTGAACGCACTCACCTTCGATCAGGCGGGAAACGTGTACGTGTCGGACTCCTTCCAGGGCATCATCTGGAAGACCGGGCCTGGCGGCGGCGCCGGAACAATGTGGGTAAGTGATCCCCTGCTGAGCACCACGGGAATACCGCCATTTGGCGCGAATGGAGTTGAATTCAACCACGCGGAGACCACGATGTTCGTGGCTAACACCGGAAATGACACCGTGGTGCAAATCCCGGTCACGAATGGCACTCCGGGGAAACCAGCCGTGTTTGTCAACAGCATAAATGGCGCAGACGGTATCGCGATTGATAGCCATGACAATCTCTGGGTGGCTGCCAATCAGGGCGATGAGATCGTCGTGGTCAGTCCCAGCGGGAAGCTCACCGCAAAGCTGGGGGACTTCGAAGGCGTTGACGATCATGGCTTGCCCCACGGATTGCTTTTCCCGGCGAGTCCAGCGTTCAGCCGCAACGGCGAGTTTCTGTATGTAACGAATCTCGCATTGGATTTGCGGGTGTTCGGCCTGGTACAGGCGGTTGATTCGCAATGGTGCGCCCAGGTCAGGCACTTTACCGTGTCGCGGATTCGCACCCATTTCCAGCCCCTGAGTGAGGGGAACTGATAAGAATCAAGCAGGCTAACAAGATCTTCGACCGCCAGCGGGTCAATGGGTTTCTCATGCCTGCCGGCTAATGCGAAGAGCGGAAATGTGTGTTTACTCGCGCGACGCCTCGGTCCGGCAAGAGCCGCCGGCCTCAAAATGACAGAAAAAACCTTCACGGCTGAGGCAACGAGCTACTAGGGCGGGGAGGACGATGGAGGAACGGCCGGGGGAGGAGGAGCGGGCGACGCGGCGCAGCTTCCGGAGTCTCCATCGAGGTGGAGGTCGAGGGGCGAGGAGAGTTGCGTCATTTCGGCGAGGATGTCCGCGCGGACATCGTCGGGGGCGAGTTGAGGCGCGCCACGCTCGTCAATGAGGAGAGGGACCAAGCGAACAATGGGAGAGGTTTGGACGACGGGCGCAGCGCCGGCGGAAAAATCAAATTCGAAGAGGGCCGTGCGGCGCGTGGGGAGGCTGGAGGTGGGAAAAGCAAAATTCCCGGCCGAGTAGACCACCGGCACGCGGTCCAGACACCCCACACCCTGCAAAACGTGCGGATGCGCTCCCAGGATCAGATCGGCCCCGGCGCGCTGGGTCTCAAGGGCCAGCGATTTCTGGCGCTCGGAGGGCTCGCGATCGAATTGAACGCCCCAATGGAAAACCACAATCAGGATGTCCACCCGGGGGCGCGCGCGGCGAACCGCTTCGATGACGGGCACGGTTTCTTTGGCAGTGGCGATGCCGGGGCGGTCCGGCTCCGCCCAAGAGTATTTCGGCACAACGTCGCTGAAGGAAAGAATGCCGATGCGGCGGCTTTTCTTCTCGACGATAAGCGGCGCTTCAGCTTCGGCGATGTTGTTTCCCGCACCCGCGAACAAAACATGAGCAGCGCGCAGCCGGGCGAAGGTGTCGAGCAGGCCTTGCTCGGTGTAGTCCATGGTGTGATTGTTGGCGAGGCCGACGACTTGAATGCCGGCATCGTGGAGCGCGCGCGCAGCGTTGGGTGAGCGGACCTGGATGATGACGTCGCGCCCGGACTCGATGGCCGCCTTGTCTTTGTGGGGGGTTGGCTCCGGCCAATTCGTGAGAGGAGATTCCAGGTTGGCGATCACCAGGTCGTATTCGCGCAGCTTCTCCCGCACACCGTCAAAGAGCAGGCGGGGCGGAACCGCCGGCTGGCGCCAAGCGACTTCCATGACGATGTCCCCCACCCAAAGGATGCGAAGCGGGGTTGGGGGAGCTTCGTCCGGCTTTTGAGGCGGCCTTTCCGCTGCGGGATTGGTCTTCGCGGGGTTTTCCCGCGCGGGTTTTTCCGGCGGCTTTTCCTGGGCGGGAACTGCCATGCACAGTCCAAGAAGGACGGCCATCAGGGAGAAAGGCAGCAGCGCTTGAAGATTACGCAGAGAGGAAGGTTTTCGGCGTTGGGGGAAGCAAGTCACGGATCCGGCGGAGGAGAATCAGTCGCCGGAGGGGGCGGTACGGAGATATCGCCAGGGGTTTATGGGCGCGCCATTGATGCGGACTTCGTAATGGACGTGGGGGCCTGTGGCGCGGCCACTGACTCCGGCATAGCCGATCACCTGGCCGCGCTTGACACGCGCCCCGGAAATGACCGCAAACGCCGAAAGGTGTCCATACCAGGAGGAGATGCCGAAACCGTGGTCCACGACCACCAGGCGGCCGTACCCGGCGCGCGTTTCGGCCACGTTTACGATTCCGTCGGCAGAAGCGTGTATGGGCTGGCCATACGCGGCGGAAATATCCACGCCGGCGTGGAACGCGCCTTCACCCGAAAACGGGTCGAGACGCTCGCCAAATGTTCCGGTAAGGTGTCCCATAACGGGCCAGAGCGACGGCGTATAGATAGAATTGGCGAATCCTCCGGCGGGCATCAACCCCATTCCATTGCTCACGCGGGCGACCGCCGAAGCATTCTGCTTGAGAAAAGTGAACTGTTCGACGGAAGTTTCGAAGGCTTCTTCCGGCTGGAGCGGCACATCCGCAACAATGAAGGGCGTGGGACGGAAGCGAAGCACACCGTAGCTCATGGCCACTTCTGTGGCCAGCGATTGCAGGGAGTCCAGACGCTGGTTGGTGTCATGCACGGTGGCTTGTAATTGCTGGTACTGCTTCTTCAGAGTGTCCTGCTCGTGGCGGAGAGCGTTGTAGTTACCCACCTTCCAGAGCATCCGGGAGTATGAACTAACAGCCGCCAGAACGGTGACCCCTCCGACAATCGCAAGGGCTACAAGCAGATGCAAGACATAGATCGGCACGCGGAGCTTGCGCATGCGCCCAGGGGTGTTGGAGGCGATAAAGAACGTGTACGACTTGACCCTCATCGTTCCTCGGAACTCCTCATCTCATTTGCCGCAGGGACTTTACGGGCTGGGTGCCGAAAACCCTGCGGCAGCCTCGGTCATTCAAGAAAACCGGGCTGGACCGAAGGTGCTGGTCCGAAACTGGCCTAATATTAGAATTTGAAGAATGGGGAGTCAACCCCTAATTTGACCAGGCCCGGTTTTCCACCGAAAGCGTTAGCTGGCCGGAAGGACAGTAACGCGGGGCCAGGTACTCACCCCCCGCCTCGCTTCGGCGAGGCTGCACCCCTATAATGTGACCTGCATTATGAACAGAGATTTACAGGAAACGCCTTGCCGAAGCCATCACCGATGACAGGCGAAGCGGAGCTAATCGCCAGGATTCAGAGGCGAATCGGCGCGCATGGGCGGTTTGTGCGTCTCGGTATGGGTGACGACGCTGCGATTCTTCGGCCAGCCCGGGATAAGGAGCTCCTTGTGACCTGCGATGCATTCCTCGAAGGAGTGCACTTTGATAGAGAAAAGCACGCGGCCGAGGCCGTTGGGTATAAGGCTCTGGCGCGCGCGACGAGCGATATCGCCGCGATGGGCGGCGTTCCGCGATGCTTCCTGCTGGGTCTGGCGCTTCCGGAATCGCGGACGCGGCGGTGGCTGGATGGCTTTCTGGCCGGGATGCAACGGGCCGCCCGGCGATTTGGGATGGCCTTGGCGGGCGGAGACACCGCACGCCACCGGCAAATCCTGATTCAAATCACAGTGGCCGGCGAAATCGCGCCTGGCCGGGCGGTCTTGCGTTCGGGCGCGCGGCCGGGCGACTTGATCTGCGTCAGCGGGAGGCTCGGAGAAGCGCAGCTCGGGCTGGAGCTGATTCTGCGCGGGTGGGCTCGCGGGCGGCGCCGGAGGCGGCTCCTGCGAAAGCATCTACATCCGGAACCGAGGCTGGCGCTGGGTCAATGGCTGGCGGAAAGCCGGTTAGCCACCGCCATGATTGATACTTCCGACGGGCTTTCGACCGACCTGGGCCACATTTGTGAAGCGAGCGGGGTTGGCGCGCGAGTGTTCGCGGAAAAAATCCCCACCGTGCCGGTTCCGAAAGAACTGCGGCGGCACGGGCTCGATGCCCAGGAACTGGCGCTCGACGGGGGCGAAGACTACGAGTTGCTGTTCACCGTACGGCGGCGCAGCGCGCGAGGTTTGCCCGCGAGAGTTCACGGTGTGCCGCTCACCGTAATCGGAGAAATCACGCGCGAAAAGAAAGTGATCCTGACAAGGCGCGACGGCCACACGGTGGTTCTCCTTCCTCGAGGCTGGGACGCGTTCCGCCCGGCGTAGCTAGTCGATATTCGGCTCCAATAGTTGGAACCGCGCTACTCCGGCGGAGGCGGCAGAGGAGGATCGGCTGTCTTTGCCGGCGTCGGCGGCGCCTTGGTCTCGGGCAGAGGCGCCGGTTTGGGGGGCTTCAGCGCGGGTTCATCTTCGGTGGGAGCGGTGTCGGGGGTGTCCACCAGGACGTGGTGCTCCGGGGCGATTTTTTCGAGCGGGACGACATTGGGGAAATCTTCGACCGGTGTCCGGGCAAGCGCTCGCTTCATAAACTGCAGCCAGAGGGGCAATGCTGCGCGCGCGCCGGTCTCCCGCTTGCCCAGAGAAATCTGCTTGTCGTCAAACCCGACCCAGACGCCGGCGGTGAGCGACGGCGTAAACCCGATGTACCACGCGTCGGTGTAGTCGTTGGTCGTGCCGGTCTTACCGGCAGAGGGCCGCCCGAGGTCTTTGGCGTGCACGCCGGTGCCAAACTGGACGACTTCTTCGAGCATGGCGACCATGGTCCGGGCGGTGTCGGGAGTGAGCACGTCGTGGACTTCGGGATGCGCTTCTTCGAGCAGCGCGCCGTCGTAGCTGGTGACCCGGCGAATCATGTGCGGGTCAATGCGAATGCCGTCATTCGGAAATACGGTGAAGGCTGAGGCGTGCTCGATGAGCTTCATGTCGGCGGCGCCCAGGGCCAGCGGGAGATACGCCGGCAGGGGCGTGGTGATGCCGAAGCGGCGAGCCATTTCCACGATGGTGTCTATGCCGACCCTCTGCGCGACTTTCACGGCGGGGACGTTGCGCGAACCGGCCAAGGCGCGCCGCAAAGTAATCGTGCCTTCGAATCGCTCGTCGTAGTTGCGCGGCGTGTACACCTGGCCGCCGCTGATGGTGGTGAACGGCGCGTCCACGACGGTGTCAAACGGCGTGGCGCCGTTTTCGACCGCGTCGCTATAGACATAAACCTTGAACGAGCTGCCCACCTGACGGACCGCCTGTGTGGCGCGGTTGAACTTGGACTCATCGAAGCTGTATCCGCCGACCATGGCCTTGATCTCGCCGGTGGAGTTATCAATGGCCACGAGCGCGGCCTGCGCCGCGGGCAACTGCTCGAGCCGCACGCGCGCGACGCCGTCTTTCAGGTCCTCGATATGAACCTGCGCGAGGTCCCCCACCTTGAGTAATTCGGACGCCCTGCGGTGTCCCGTCCAGGCAAAGTCCGGCGGCGTGAGTGTCGCGCGGATGGTCCCAATGCGGAGGGCGGCGGTGCGGTCCTCCACCGAAGTCACCAGGCCGGTGATGTAGGCGCCCTTTTCAATCGGGTGGCGCCAGTCTTCATCCTCGTAGGAATCCATCTTTCCGAGTTTGTCGCGCAGGATGTTGGGGAGTTCGCCGCGCCAGCCGTGCCGCCGGTCGTACGCGTGGAGGCCATCGCTGACGGCGTCGTTGGCGGCGCGCTGCATGTTGATGTTCAACGTGGTGTACACGCGCAGGCCGCGCGCGTGGACGGCCTCGGTGCCGTAAGTGCTTTCGAGGTACTTGCGGATGTCCTCGAAGAAATACGGGGCCAGGTCATTGCGCGGGTATTGCAGGCGAAGGACGATGGGCTGTTTCCTGGCGTCTTCAGCCTCCCGCGCGCTGATTTTCCCTTCTTCGGCCATGCGCTCCAGAACCAGATTGCGGCGCGCCAATGCCGCTTTGGGATCCACCAGCGGAGAGTATTTGGGCCCCTTGACCATACCGGCCAGCAACGCGGCTTCGGTGAGCTTCAATTCGGACACGGGCTTGCCAAAATAGAATTGCGAGGCGGCGGCAAAGCCGTAGTTTCCCTGCGCCAGATACACCTGATTGGCATACATGGTGAAAATCTGCTGCTTGGTGTAACGGCGCTCGATCTGGATGGCCAGGAGCATTTCCTCGATTTTTCGGCGGAAACTGCGGTCGCTGCGGTCCAGAAAAAGATTCCCGGCGAGCTGCATGGTGATGGTGCTCGCGCCCGAGGTTACGCTGCGTTTCACCAGGTTGCGCCAGGCGGCCCCGGCCACGCGGGTGAAATCAATGCCCCAGTGCTCCTCGAAGTGCTGATCTTCGATGGCCAGGAGCGCATCGTGAAGCACGCGGGGCACCTGCTCGTAAGTCATCAGCAGCCGCCGCTGGAGCGCAAACGTGCCGGCCAATTGGCCGTCGTCGGCGTAAATCTCGGTGACCACGTTGGGCTGGTAGTTTTCGAGGGCGCGGATTTCGGGCAGGTCGCTCGAGTACACAAACAACAGACCGATTGCGGCGCCCAGGACAATCGCGCAGAACAGGAGAAAGGCGACCGCTACACGGTCAATCAGTTTCCAGCCGCGGAGACGAAGCGTGATGGGAGGAAGGCCCGGCATTGAAATTTTATTCTAACGCATAAGGGCTGGGGGAAAAGCACGTTTCAGGAAAGAGGTTCGTAATAGCGCTGGCCGGCGCAGGCGCGGCACAGAGTTCGGCCGCTGGCCACCACTTCGCGCTTGAAATTAATGCCTTCGCCGCACTCCGCGCAAACCACGCGCGGGCCCTTGAACCCCGGCAAATCTTCCGGGGGCACTCCGACGCGGACCGCTTGGCGCTCAAAGAGCTCTTCGTCGGGCAGCACGCGATACGCCTGCTGCTGCCCCATTTCCCTCTCCATCTCCGGGAACATCTCGCGGGCGCGCTGCTTCGAGGATTCCTTCGCGGCAATGCGGACGGCGCGGCCGTTCTTCAAATCCACAAACGTCGCGGCCACCTTGCCCCAATCGAGAAATTTCAAGGCGCGTTTCCCGAGGCGGCATCCCGCCACCAGGGCCACGGCGTCCGTCACGCAGCGATCAATCTCGACGTAGGTGATGATGCGCTTGCGCTCGGCAATAGGGTCCTCAATGCCAAGCTCGCGCAGCCCGAGCATCGCCAGGCGCACGCCCAGCACCTGACCCGCGCAAAGGTGGCCGTGAGCCTGTGCTGCCTGGTCGAGATATTCTTCGAGAGTCCTCATAGAGGGTCCTCGGCCCCGCCGGGAACATACTGTAATTATATCTTACGCCGCGATCCGCCGGCGGCAAACAGCGCCGCCTCCCCGATCGCGGAAGGGGCTATTTCGCCGGCACGTCCTCCAGCGGCGCAGCCCAAGGATGCGGCCCGCGCTTGGCGCGAAAAGCGATGACCGTGGTTGTAATGGCCAAAGCCGCGAGCAGGCCGTCGCGGATGAGCGTTTTTACGCCAAGCGCTTCTCCCGGACCAAAGCACCCGCAATTAATCTCCAAACCTTTGGCATAGGTTCGCACCATCACGCTAAAAAAGCCCAGCAAGAGCAGGCTCGTAAAACCACTCACCCAGCGAAGTTGCCAGCCGGCGAGCAGCAGCAAGCCCAACAGCAGTTCGAGAAACGGCAGTGTGTGGGCGAGGGCATTGACGGCCCACAACGGCAGCAACCGGAAGGAGTCAATCTGCACGGCAAAGAAAGAAATGGAAATGCCGAGCGTGCCCGCTGAAACCCTCAGAGAAGATACGGTGAAGAGATTTGATCCAGCAGGGCTCAGCTTGGCATACGCGGCGTAGAGAAAGACAACACCGAGCGCCAGTCGGCCGAGAAGCAGAAGGGTACGCTGAAAATTGAGCGGGCTTGTTTCGCGCATGGCTACTGTTTCAAAAGCTGATCGAAAAACTGGCGCAGCACGGGGTAACCGACAACGCCGCCGACGGGAAACGTCTGCCCGCGGAAGATGATGATGCTCGTGGGGGTCTGCGTAACGTGCAGGCTGTTCCCCTCGGCCATATCTTTTTCGATCCCCGCATCCAGCTCGTTGCCGGTCACAAGCTGGCGGACTTTGGCCATCTCCGCGGGCTTGAGCATGGAAGAGAGGGCACCCTCCAGGTTGCCGTCCTTGTCCCAGGAGCCCTGCTTGGCAAACAGTGCCTCTTCGGCCTTGTCGAATCTTCCGATGCGCGCGGCAGCATTGGCGTAGCGGGCCGCCTGCCGGGAATAGGCATGGACGGGGAGAGGGAAGTCACGGTGAACCAAGTACACCTTGCCCGAATTCACGTAATTTTCGATCACCAGCCGCAAGGTATCCTGATAAAAAGCGCGGCAGGCCGGGCACTGGTAATCGCTGAAAACTTCCATGGTGATCGGCGCCGTCTTTGACCCGTACGCCTTCATGGCGGTGGGATCGGGCGGCGGCGTGACAACCTTCGCATGACGAACTTTCGCTTGCCCTGCCAGGTTCAGCGCAAGCGCCAGACTGCCCAACGCTAGAACCAGTATGAAAATGCGCGGAACCTTCACGTTCTCCTCCCGTTAACGGATTTCAGACTTCCAGAATTGCATCGTTGGAATTGTACCGCGAGTTCCGCAAAACCGCGGGCGGCTTCTGTTCACGGTCTCGCTCCGCAGCGTAGATCCGCGGCCTCTCGTAGTTTGGATGCGGCTTGGGCACAGGGTGAGTTGGAGTGCTGAGGTGCGGGAAAAGAGGGCGAGGGTGGGACTTGCCAGAAACACAACTGGGCACCTGTAAGCAATTCAAACAGAACGACTTAATTGAGACAAAACAAATGTTGACAACAACACACTCAATGTGTATACTGTGCCTCGACTGATGAGCTCTTTCGCTCCATCAGAGGCTCCCGGCAATTGCGTCGGTCGGGCCAGTGTGATCCCAGGAGGGTGCGGGCATGAGCAAGATTATTGGGATTGACTTGGGCACAACCAACTCGGTTGTGGCCGTCATGCAGGGTGGCGAACCGGTTGTTATCCCCAACCAGGAGGGTTCGCGGACAACGCCGTCGGTCGTGGGTATCACCAAAAGCGGCGA
>DASWCG010000233.1:0-2124 GCA_036390175.1 Candidatus Acidiferrales bacterium
TTACCGGGTTGAGGATAACGTTCTCGAGCCGAAACCGGTGGCGAAACCGCGGCCAACGCTTTACGCGGGCGGCGAATCGCCGGCCGCGAAAGAGCTGATTGCCGAAAAGTGCGACGCGTACTTGATGCACGGAGATCCGCCAGAGCGTGTGCGGGAAAAAATCGAGGATCTGCGCGAGCGCCGGGCGCGGCACAATCGAAAGCACGACCGCGAGGTGGTCAATTTGCCGCCGCTGAAATTCGGCGTCGCAGGCTACGCGATTGTCAGAGAGACGGAACGAGAAGCTCAGGACGAGCTGCGGCGCATCACGGATGTCCAGCAATTCGCCGCCGGCTATGCAAATTACCAGCAATGGCTGGCGGGGACGCAACTGGAGCAGCGAGTTTCCCTGGAAGATTATTCGGTTTCGAATCGCGGACTTCGGTCGGGGCTAGTTGGGACCCCGGAACAGGTTGCCGAACGGATCACGCAATTCGAAGCCGCGGGCGTTGATCTTGTGCTGCTGCAATTCAGCCCACAAATCGAGGAAATGGAGCGCTTTGCGCAGGCGATTATTCACCGGGATTCGTCCGTGGAGGCATCGGCCTAGCGCGGGAATGCCGGTCTGGAGCGCGGCCAGAAAAACGGAAGAAATCACACCGCGGCTCAAATCCGCTAGCCATTTTGTTACGTTTTCTCTATAATTAGGGTTTGCCTTTGAAGAGTTGGCCCCGCCAGAAGTGGGTCTAAAAGGACACAGGAACATGAATCCGGCGATTCGTAAGTTACATGAAGCGCAGCTGCGCAAAGACCTCCCCGAGTTCCGACCGGGCGACACCGTGCGCGTCAACGTCCGCCTCCAAGAAGGCGAAGGCGAGAAAGTAAAGGAACGCCTGCAGGCGTTCGAAGGCGTGGTGATCTCCAAAAAGGGCCGGGCGTCCAGTGCAACCTTTACGGTGCGCCGGGTCAGTTTTGGCGTCGGCATCGAACGCATTTTCCCTCTGCACTCTCCGACAATCAGCTCGATTGAAGTCGTTGGCAAGGGCAAAGTTCGCCGCGCCCGTCTGTATTACCTGCGCGATCTGAAGGGCAAAGCCGCGCGCATCAAACGCGCGAGCCGCGAGGAAGTGGCTGCGGTGGCAGCGACCGCCGGTACCGAAAACAACGGATGACCACCGCGTCTCGATAACCTTAGAGATTCACGGAAGCGGCCCCGGAAAACCGGGGCTTCCTTTTTCGGCTTCACAGTCCTGGGCAAGAGTACCCGCATGCGCTGATGTTTGCAGGTCTTGAAGTTGAGGCTCTTTCCAGCAAGGCCGGAATCTTCGGTCACCCATCCTCATCCTTTTCCCTCGCTTCGCGCAGCCGAAAGTCGGATGGGCCCAGGTGACAATTAACGGGAGTTTTAGAGGCGGCCGCTAGGGCTGGACGTTGGTGACACCCTCGGCGCCCGGCTTCGGGAAGTGCTTTTCGTACCAGGCAATGCCGCGGTCGGTGGAGTCAATCACATGGCCGGTTTCGGAGAGGCCATGGCCTTCGCGGGGATAGCGGACGAAAATCGCCTCGGTGCCCACGTCCTTCAGCGCGATAAAGAATTGTTCGGCTTCGGCAATCGGCACGTCGTTGTCGTTTTCGCCGTGCATGAGCATCGTCGGGGTGCGCGCGGCGGCAACATGCTTCAGAGCGGAGCGTTCCCAAGCAACATCCATCAAGTTGCCCTGGTGCAGGAACTGGCCGAACTCCATTTCTTCATACTGGTTGTAATAGGTCATGTAGTTGTAGCTGACGAGGTTGGCGATGCCGGCGATGGGGACGGCGGCCTTGAACTCATTGGTCTGCGTGATAAGCCAATCCGTAAGCTGGCCGCCATAGCTCACGCCCTCGATACCCATCCGCTCGCGGTCAATCCACAGATAGCGGCGCACCGCCGCGCTCACGCCGTACAGGACATCCTGGCCTTCGTTTCCGTCCTGATCGCCAAAGACGGCGTCGGCGAATTTCTGGCCATATCCGCTCGAACCGCGATAGTTGACGTTCAGCGTGGCCCAGCCACGCGCCGCGTAGACCTGATTCTTGAAATTGAATGACGGACCATTCTGGCCGTGGGGCCCGCCGTGAATGTTCACGATGAGCGGATGCTTGGAT
>DASWCG010000234.1:0-1913 GCA_036390175.1 Candidatus Acidiferrales bacterium
TAAGCGCCCCGCTGCTGGCCCGTTGGTTTTCTCATTGACGCCGCAGGAGCTTTGTTGGAGACTGGCGCGCCGGCTTGCAGCTTGGACAAGTGCCGGCCTTCCTGACCCGTGAATCTTTCTGCGCTCTGCTATATTCTGTTGCTGATGGCCGGCCTGACCGCACGCACGGCGCCCCTCGGGCAACTGCGGAGCGCTTCGCAAATCTCGCGTGACCCGCAAGCGGCCCGCGCGCTCGCCTGGTTGGAGAAAAATGTCGGCGCGATCAACGACGAGCAGGCGCGCATCACCGCCATTCCGGCGCCTCCCTTCCAGGAAGCCGCGCGCGGCGCATATTTGAGGAAACTCCTCGCGTCCGCAGGGCTGCGCGTCAGCGCAGACAAATCCGGAAACATCATCGGGGAACTTCCCGGATCGAACGAAAAAGAAGTGGTGATGCTGACGGCGCATCTGGATACCGTCTTCCCGCCGGAAACTGTCGTGAAGGTGAAGCGCGAAGGCACCCGGTTCACCGGCCCGGGTATCTCCGACAACGGCACGGGGCTGGCGGCATTGGTCGCGTTGGCTCGTGCCCTGCGCGAAGCCAAACTGAAGCCGGAACGCACCATCCTGTTCGTGGCCGATGTGGGCGAAGAGGGCGAAGGCAATCTTCGCGGCATGAGGATGCTGGTGGAGAATCTCAAGACGCGCCTGAAATTCGTGATCGCCCTCGACGGCGCGGGCACCGACTACGTAACCACGAAAGCCCTGGCATCCCGCCGAATCGAAATCACCGTGACCGGTCCGGGGGGCCATAGCTGGTCGGACTTCGGACTGCCCAACCCCATTGACGCTCTGGCGCGCGGCATTACGCGGTTCATCCGCGTGAAGGTGCAGGAATCGCCCCGGACCACATTCAATGTGGGGCAGATCGAAGGCGGCACTTCGGTGAATTCGATTCCATTCCGCGCCAGCGTTAAGGTGGACCTGCGCTCCGAGCAGGGAAGCGAACTGGAGCGGCTCGAGGGTGAACTGCGCCAGGCCATGCAATCCGGTGTGGATGAGGAGGTGTCCGCCGCGCGGGCTCCCGGCGGGATCGGCCAGAGCGGCGCGCTCGAAATGAATGTCCGGGTTCTCGGTGTCCGGCCGGGAGGGGAGTTGCCCGCCAACTCCGCGCTGCTCGCTGCCTTGCGTGACGCCGACACTTTTCTGGGGAACCAATCACGGCTCGAGCGCTCCTCGACCGACGCCAATATTCCCCTCTCCATGGGCATTGAGGCCATCTCCATCGGCGCGGGAGGCACTTCCGGAGGCGCTCATACGTTGAGCGAGTGGTACGACTCCACTGGGCGCGAGCTGGGTTTGAAAAGAGTCTTGCTCACGTTGATAGGCGTGGCCGGGATTGCGCCGGGGGATTCCCGATGAAACACGTTTGCGTGCGCCTGAGCAAGCTCTCTTCGGCCGTGATTCTCTGCGCGCTTTTTGCCGTGCCAGGTTCTGCCGGACAAAAGCAGCCGGAAACTACGCCCCCGGTCCGCCACCACGCCACGCTTATCCTCTTGCACGGAAACATTTATACCGGTGACCCCGCGAAGCCGCGTGCCGAAGCCGTGGCCGTCAGCGGCGAGGCAATCTTTGCGGTCGGGTCCAACGCCGAAATCGAAGCGCTCAAAGAATCCGGGACGCAAGTCATTGATTTGGCCGGGCGGTTTGTTATGCCCGGTTTCAATGACGCCCACGTGCACCTGGCGAGCGGGGGCCAGGCACAACTGGAAGTCAATCTCGAAGGCGCGCGCACCATCGAAGAAGTTCAGCAGCGCATTCGCGCGCGGCTCGCCGAAGTTAAACCCGGCGAATGGATCGTCGGCCGCGGCTGGGACCACACCCTCTGGCCCGACAAAAAATTTCCCAATCGCCGCCAGCTCGACGCCGTGTCG
>DASWCG010000235.1:0-14835 GCA_036390175.1 Candidatus Acidiferrales bacterium
GACAGCAGAGAGCGGCGTGTACAAATTCATGTACGGAACCACCGCAGCGCAGCGCACCGTGCTGCGCTCCGCCACGGATCTGATGCTCGACGCTATGCACGAGTTCGACGAAGCGGTCCGGAACTCTGCGGAGAAGGAACCCTCATGAGCGAACTTCTTGAGCCCACCCGTGTGGCTGACGAAATGTCCAGTCCGCGCGTCCCCACGGTCTATTTTATTGACGACAGCGCCACGATGCGCGAAGTGATCAAGATTGCTTTCCGCCGGGAAAATATCAACGTGGTGACCTGCGCCGCCGCATCCGCGGCGCTCGCGCAATTCAGTCAGACGCCGCCCGACGCGGTCATCACCGACGTCATCATGCCGGACAAGGATGGCTACGAGGTCTGCCAGCACATCAAGCAGCATCCGCAATTTGGCCAAACCCCGGTAATTCTGATGTCCGGCGTGGTGAACAAGTCGGTGGCGGAAAAAGCCATTTCCGTTCACGCCGATGAATTGATTCGCAAGCCGTTCCAACCACAGGAGCTCGTCTCTCGCGTGCGGGCATTGATCCACCCGAAACCCGCCGAAACTTCGGAAGCCGAGGAACAGCGTCTGGGATCGAAACCGCTCAGCACTATTTTTGCGCCTCCTCCTCCCTCCGCGCCGCCGGAATATGCCTGGCCGCGCGCGCTGGCCGAGGCCCTCACGCCGCGACCCGCGGCGCAGCCTCCGATGCCGCAGCGGCCCGTTGCGCCGCCGGCTCCGACGCGGCCCAGCGGCGCAAACGCCGCGGAGCTGCAAAAACTGCGCAACGAAATCATGCGGCTGGAATTGCTGGTGAAAAAGCTGCAGACGGAATTGAGCATCGAAAAGCAGTATTGTGCGTCGCTCGAGCTCCATATCCGTACTCTGCAAGAAGTGAAGTAACGTTCCGGAGTTGCGCTCTTCCCGGCCGGGCTTCTTTGTGGGCGATCGCCTTTTCCTGTAAACTGGAAAGGAATAATGGTCATTAAGTTGACTAGTCTGCGCTCCTTCCAGTAGGCTTTCCGTTTGGTTTGTTCATGGTCTAATGCCGCAAGTCTGCGGTAACCGGCAGTCCATGGAGGAGTCATGTCTTCCAAGAACTCCCTTTCCGATAGGAAGCCTGCCAGGCGCGGCGGGGTCTCGCGGCGCGAATTTGCGCGTCGCACGGCCATGGCAACGGCGGCAGCCGCGGCATGGCCTGGGGCTTTGCTCGGCGAAGCGGCGGCAGCGGCTCCCGGAACAACGCATATTGAACGGACTACCAGTGCCACTCCATTATCCCCATCGAGCCAGGCTGAAGTGGACCTAAGAGTTCACGCTATCCTCAGCAAGTATGGTTCTCGGCTCAATAACGAGCAAAAATCTGATGTCCGCCGCCTGGCAGCGGAAACCCAGAAGTCTATAGACAAACTTCGTTCCTATGCCCTGGACAACTCCGACCAGCCGGCGACGGTTCTAAAGCCGCTGATGGAACGCCCGGCGCGCCCTGCAGGCCAGCCTGCGTCCACCCCGGCAAAAAAGCCAAAGACGTAAAAAAGGAGCAGCATGCTGGGCCCCGACATCCTTTACCTTCCCGTCTCCGAACTTGCCAGGCGCATCGAATCGCGAAAGATTTCTCCGGTCGAATTGACCGAAAGCTATCTCGCGCGGAGCGAAAAGCTTGGGCCGAAACTCAATGCCTATGCAACCCTGACTGCCGATCTCGCGCTGCAGCAGGCCCGCAAAGCGGAGAGCGAAATCAAGGCGGGCCACTATCGCGGGCGGCTTCACGGAATTCCTTACGCCGCAAAGGATTTGCTTGCGGTGAAGGGTTATCCAACAAGCTGGGGGGCAAAGCCCTTCGCCGACCGGAAATTCGATTACAACGCGGCGATCATCGGAAACTTGAATCGTGCAGGTGCGGTGCTGCTCGGTAAAGCCGCGATGATCGAGCTTGCCGGAGGCATGGGGTATCGCTTCGCTTCCGCTTCGATTTCGGCGGCGGCAAAGAACCCCTGGAACCAGGACTGCTGGACTTGCGGGTCGTCCTCCGGGTCTGGGGCCATCGTGGCGGCGGCCCTCGCGCCATTCGCAATAGGCACAGAGACGTGGGGCTCGATTATTTGCCCCGCGGCGTTCTGCGGCGTGACCGGGCTGCGCCCGACATTCGGCCGCGTCAGCAGGTACGGCGCCATGGCGCTGGCTTATTCCATGGACAAAATCGGCCCTCTCGCCCGGACGGCGGAGGATTGTGCGATGGTCCTTGCGGTCATTTCGGGCCACGATCCCCAGGATCGCGGAACCCTTACGCTTGATCAGGCAACGTTTATCAACAGCCCGTCGCAGGACCTCAGCACCAAATCTCTTCGCTTTGGCTGGCTCGCGAACGCCTGGAACAACGTTGAACCAAGTCTTGCGAAGGCCGTGGATGAAGCCATGCGTGTGGTCAGGAAATATGCCGGGAAGGTTGCCGGCGCGAAACTTCCGGAAGGGCCGTTTGATGAAGCCGCAAACGTGATCGTAGCCGTCGAAGGAGCCTCCGCTTTCGAATCGCTCATCGAGAGCGGGCGCTGCGCCGACCTGACCGACCCGCTTGGCAAGATTGCCGGCTACGTCAATCAGCAGATTTCCGGAACCGACTATCTCCATGCGCTGCGCGTTCGCGGCATTCTGCAGAAGAAGATGGCTGAGCTTTACGAAACGTTCGACGTGCTGATCGCCCCTTCTCAACCTTTGGCTGCCACACCGCTCGATTTCGACCTCGAGAAGGGCCTCTCCTTCGCGGACCCGCAGGGTGCCATCGGCAACCTTTGCGGACTACCGGCAATTAGCGTTCCTTGCGGCTTCACGGACAAGAAGCTGCCGGTGGGGTTGCAATTCATGGCGCGCGCCGGAAATGATCGCGCTGTGGTCGCAGCCGCTCGCGCCTTCCAGCAGCACACAAACTGGCACTTGAGACGGCCGCAAATTTCGTGATCCGCGACTGGTAATCCGCCGTACTAGAGTGGCCAATTCATCAGCGCTTCTTCACCTTGTAATCGGAAAAGCTGACCTCCCCAGCGACGGGATTGCCACCATAGGTGCCGGTCAGGTTCAGCTTCTGCGGCAACTGCAGTCCGCTTGCCTCCAGATAGTCAATGCGGACATTCAAATGGGTGCTCTCGGCCGACGACTTGGACTGATAATCACCCACATAGCCGGCCAGCAAGAAACCTTTTGCCGTCTTGGTGAATCGGGGCTCGATGGTACTGTCAAACTCCGCAGTCTTGATTCTCAATGATGTAATGGCAAGGTCTTTGCTCATGGTGATTACGACATCCGCCGCGCCTTCCTTATAAAGGAGGCGATATTGAGTCTCTTGCTCTTCCAATTGGTATTCACTGTCAACTTCCGGGAAGGGCGGCATGAGCAGGAAAATCGATGCCGTCTGATAAAACCCTGTGAGGGTTTGCTCCATTCCGCTATAAATCTGATTCAGACTCTTGACCATCTCGTCGTTCCCGGCAGGAACGTCGTTGTGCGTGACCGCAACGGCGCCATCGGGTCCCAGGGAAACCGAGAAGCGAATCTGGTTCAGCGTTTTCAATCCTTCATCCGCGGCGGCGGGATTCGTTTTCCGCAAGTCCGCAATCATCGCCTCCCAATTCGGCCAGGAGCTGCACTGAAATTCGACCAACCCTTCGTTTCTGAGGTTGTAATAGGCCTGACGCGCTTGTCTGACAGTCTCCTTCTTGGCGGCCGCAGTCTGAGCCGATACCGAGGGCGCAACAAGCAAACAACAGATCAGGAACGAAAACCACAATTTGGGACTGCTTGAGTCTTTCATGTCTGTCTCCAGTCATCGAATCGGTGAGCGTGCTTAAGCATGCCGTCTCCTAGGATTGTTGCCCGCTGCGGAGGACGTCGCGGATCATGTGAACCAGCGCGGCGCGCGTGAAAGGTTTCGTCAGCAAGACCGTGGAGGGGTCCCAACCGCCGTAGTGCGTTGTGGAATACTCGGTGTACCCCGACATGAAGATAACTTTTATGCCGCGGCGCAACAGCGCGAGGTGCGCGGCGAGGTCCCGGCCGGACATGCCCGGCATGACCATGTCGGTCAGGAGAACGTCAATCTTCCCCATGTGGTTTCGGGCGGCTTCCAGCGCTTCGATTCCGTCTTTGGCTTCCAGGACCGTATAGCCGCTTAACGCCAAGAACTCGCGGGTGATCTCGCGGACGTCCTGCTCATCTTCGGCCAGCAAGATCGTTTCGGAGCCGTGAGGCAGTTCGGCAGGGATGCTGGTGGGACTGGGTGCTTCCACGGCTTCTTCCACGCGCGGCAAATAGATTTTGAAGGAAGTCCCTTTCCCGGGTTCGCTGTACACCCAGATGAATCCGCCGCTTTGTTTGACCACCCCGTAGACCGTCGCTAGTCCGAGGCCGGTTCCCTTCCCCTTCTCCTTGGTTGTGAAGAATGGCTCAAAAATGTGCGCTTGGGTTTCGGCGTCCATTCCCGTGCCCGTGTCGGTCACGGTGAGGAGAACGTACGGGCCGGGCGTAAGCACTCGGTGGGTGGTTCGGCACGAGGAATCCAGGTCGGCGTTCGACGTCTCGATGCATAAGCGGCCGCCATTGGGCATCGCGTCGCGGGCATTGACGGCAAGATTCATGATGACCTGTTCGATTTGGTTGGCGTCGGCGCGCACGGGCCCCAAGAGATCGCCGGTCCGAATCAGCAGTTCCACGTCCTCGCCGATCAGTCGGGGCAGCAAGTGCCCCAGTTCTTTGACAATCGAATTCAGGGAAATCACCTTGGGCTGCAACACCTGCATGCGGCTGAAGGCCAGTAATTGGCGTGTGAGCGCAGTCGCGCGGTCGGCGGCCTTGTCAATTTGCTCCGCCTTGCGGCGCACCTTTTCGTTGGTGACCGATTCCTGCAAGAGTAGCTCGGAATGGCCCTTCACGATCATCAGCAGGTTATTGAAATCGTGGGCCACGCCGCCGGCTAACCGGCCGACCGCCTCCATCTTCTGCGCCTGACGCAGTTGGTCTTCGAGGTGCTTGCGCTCGGTAACATCCTGCGCCACGACGAGCGTCGCCCGGCGCCCGCCGAATTCCAGGTCGTGCGAGGTGATCTCGGCTTCGAACACGCGGCCGTCTTTGCGTTTGTGCCTCCAAACGGCAGGCGGTATCACTGCTCCCCACGGCCGCTCCACCCTTTTTTTCAGGAGGGGGATATCGGATTCCGGGCGCACGTCGGTCAACCGAAGCTGAAGAAACTCCTCGCGAGAATAGCCGTATTGTTCGACGGCTTTGTCGTTGACCTCGAGGAATTGCAGTGTCTCTTTGTCAAAAAGCCAAGTAGGCAGCGGATTGTGGGAGAAGAGCAAACGAAACACCGACTCGCTCTTCCGAAGGGCTTCTTCCGTGCGTTTGCGTTCGATGGCCAGCGCGATCTGTTCGCCGACGGACGCCAGGAACTGCACGTCGCGTTCGCTGTAGGCGTTCTTGTCCTCGTAGTGCTGCACGGCCAGGACTCCGATGGTCTCCGATGGCGTTTGCAGCGGCACGCCAAGCCATGCAGGCGAAGGAGAGCCTACCAGCTCGACCTCACCCTGTGCGGCCAATTGGTCGAAGACATCCTGGGGGATCAACATCGGGCGGCCCATGCGGAACACATAGGCCGTGCAGCTTCGCCCGGCCTTTACCGGCGGCGGTGCGCTATCGTATTGGTCGGCGAAAAAAGGAAAATGAAACATCCCGGTGACGCGGTCGTAGAGCGCGACAAAGCAGTTCTCTGCCGGCAGCACCTTTTTCAGCGCCAGGTGAATTTTCCCCAGCAGTTCATCCAGGTTGTTTGTCAGGGTGAGTGCGTGGATCACTTCGGAAATGACCTGCCGCTCGGCCTCGGCGCGGACACGGTCGGAGACGTCCCGATAGTTGACCACCAATGCCCGCATCTCCGGGTCGCCCAGAAGATTCTGTGCCGCAGCTTCGACCCACCGGGACGAACCGTCCCGCCCAACCATCCGGCATTGCACGTGAACCGTGCCTCCGGGGTTTGCCACGAGCTCGCCTAAGCGTTCCCGGCACATCGGCTGATCCTCGGGGTGGACCAACTCCAATCCGTCTCGTCCGATGAGTTCCTCCGTGGTGTAGCCGAGAATTTTGGCTGCTGCGGCGTTGGCGAAAAGATAGGTGGAATCCGCGCTGAGCAGCGCGTACATCTCGTCGGAGTTTTCCAGCAGCGCGCGCAACTGCCGCGCGCCGACAGCGATACGGGGCTGGTCTACAGCGCTGTTACCCATGCGGCCGGTTTCCAATGAACGGGGCCGGCGGACGGGCAGACCCCGTACTTGACTAGACTCGACTACTCTACCCGGAAGATCGGGCGCACCCGCTCACCACACACATTCCATTCTAGCTGCGCCCTGGCAGCTTTGGGCCGAAACTGAGTCCAGGTGTAACGAATGCGTTATCCGAAATTCCCTGAATCTACAACCGGCCGCCATTGTGGCACGTGGTGTGTCGCCAGCGCCGCGGTTGGAAATCGCGCAGGGCGCGTGTTACGCTCCGCCAGCCAGAGAGCCAGCGGCAGCATCTCGCCCCTCTGCTGCGCGATAATTGGCGCTCCAGGAGGACACCTTGCACGCAAAACCTTGGACAGACATGTTCGTATTGACTTTGCCCATCTGGGAGAAAATCCTGCGGTCCGTGGTCGTCTATTTGTTCCTGGTGATAGGCCTGCGCCTGGCGGGTAAACGCGAACTAGCGCAGTTGAACCCCTTTGACCTGGTTGTATTGCTCACACTTTCCAACACCGTCCAAAATGCCATCATCGGCAACGATAATTCCGTTACCGGCGGGATCATCGGTGCTGCCACGCTGCTGGCAATCAATTATCTTGTCGTTCGGTTTCTCTACGGTCGCAGGAAACTGGAGCAAGTCGTCGAGGGGCAGCCGGACGTGCTGATCGAGGGAGGGCGTATTCGTAGGAATCTGCTCCGCAAAGACCTGATCTCGCTTCCGGAGCTTGAAGCCGCCGCTCATCGCCAGGGATTTGCGTCGCTCGACGATGTTGAGCGAGCCGTGCTCGAACCCGGCGGGACGATTTCGTTCATCGCCAAGAAGCCGGCGCCGGAAGAATCGCGCCATCAAGAGCTCCTGAAGCGCCTGGACCAGGTAATGGGAGAACTGACCCGCCTCCGGGGAATGCCGGCGCCGCCGCAGGCGTGACGTTCGTCTGAAGCCCGCCCGACGAATTTCCACGCCGCGAGCTCCCGTCAAGAATGCAGGTGCCCGGTGGCGCGGTATTGTTGGAGCAACTCCTCGAGGAATCGTTCGCGCCCTCCTGCACAGGCTGCGGCCATTTCCTCAGACGAAAGCGCCAGCTTGTCGCCCACCTTCCCGGCAATTTGCCAAGCCATTTTCTGGCGCACGGACGCGTCGAGGAAGGAGCGGCGCTGCAGAAATGCTTCGATGAGCTGAAACTCATTGTCCCCCAGAAGACGCAAATTATATTTTTTGCCCGACTCCGCCGGGACGTTCCCCCAGTCCGCATGGATCTCCTCGAGCGATTTTTCTCGAACCACCACGGTGCCGGCGACAAAGTCACCCAGGCGCTTATTTTGCCGGTTGAGCAGAACCGTCAGGCAGCCAATCCCATAGAGGACCGGAAGCTCATCCACTGCGCGGAGCAGGTTGCGCGCAATCGCCTGGAATACGCTGATCGGGCGGCCCGACTGCTGAATCACGCGAAGCTGCATCAGGCGTTTCCCCGGTGTCTGGCCGTTCCAGACCGCTTCAAAAAACGCGAAGTATCCGTTGTAAAGCGCAAACCACAGGAATACCCCAACCGCCGTGACCCAGGGAGTTCCCCAGGGGATCGTTGTCCCCGCCCCGGCCGCACCAATCAGCGTAATGACAACGATGACGATCATGGCCAGCGCCTGTATCATGGTGTCAATAAAACAGGCCAGGAAGCGGCTGCCGATTCCCGCAAGATGGAAATCGACCAGGGTCTGCTCCGGCGTTTGAATGGTAAGCTTATCGGCGAAGGTGTCGCCGCCCTGCCCCGCAGGCGGGTCCGGAGGTTGTTCCACAAAGGCCACCGATGCTCTCCGCGCGCTGGATTGCAAAGCGAAAACCGCACTGGACACGTCTGACCGGCCTTCTCGAGCGTGCCTCGAAACACGGCGTCGCCGTGCTGTCCCACACAGAACTGCAAGAACTCGGGCTATTATACCGTCAGACGGCCGCAGACCTCGCCACCGTTCGTGAAGATCCCAAGAGCCAGTCTCTCCAGCAATACCTGAATCCGCTCCTGGGCCGCGCGCATAACCTCATTTACATGGGCCGCCGCGGAAGCCCCGGCAGCATCTTGCGGTTTTATGCCTCCACCTACCCGCAAATATTCCGCGCGACACTGCCGTACACCGTCCTGGCATTCTCCGTGTTCCTTGCCAGCGCTGTTGCGGGTCTCCTCGCCACACTGGCCGATCCCGCGTTTTCGCGATTCCTGCTCGGCCCGCGGATGAGCGAAACGATCGAGCGCCGCAAAATGTGGACCGACTCCATCGTCGCCATCAAGCCGCTGGCCGCGAGCGGCATCATGACCAACAACCTCACGGTTTCGATCACCACGTTCGCTCTCGGCATCACCGCGGGTCTCGGAACCCTCTACCTGCTCGCTTTCAATGGCCTGTTGTTTGGAGTCGTGCTCGCCGCCTGCTGGCAGGCGGGCATGCTCCCAAAGGTTCTCGCGTTTGTCGCCGGCCACGGCGTGCTCGAGCTCCCCGCCATTTTCATCGCCGGCGGAGGAGGGTTGCTGATTGCGCGGGGGCTGCTCTTCCCAGGGCTTCTCTCGCGGCGCGACTCGCTGGCGCAAGCAGGCAAGCAGGCGGTCCGCCTGATGCTTGGGACCATTCCCATGTTGATTGTCGCAGGCGTCATCGAAGCCTTCGTTTCGCCGACAGCGATCCCGGCGTTGTTGAAATTTATCTTCGCCGCGGTTCTCGGCAGCTTGTTCGCCCTTTACCTGGGGACCGCGGGACGTCGCGCACCCGCGCTTGTGAGTGAAGACTAGTGCCGTTCCAACTTGTTGCTCCGAGTTCTATCCTTCTCGATCAGCAAAACGTAAGAATAGTTCATCGAAGCTCCGCACCATTTGGCTCAAAAAGTTGGAACGGCACGAGTCCGGTTCAGAGCAGGCTCCGCTCTTTGATCTCCAGATAGCGATTCACGAGCATAGGCGTGAAGTGCGCAGGGTCGAATTCCATGGCCATGGCTCCCTGCTGCTGCAACCGCCGCAGCAAAAGCTCGCGGCGGTCCAGCATCTCCTGCGCGGCGACATGGTGATACATTTCGCGGGCCGTTTCGGGGCTTCGTCCGGCTAACTCAGCAAGCTCCGGCTGCTTGATGACGCCAAACAAGACCAGATGACGTGAGGTCATCTGCATAGCGCTTTCAATGACCTCGGGCGTGGCCGGCGTTTCCGCCAGGTCCGTCAGCCAGACGATCAGGCTGCGGCGGCTCTGCGTCGTGAGCAAAGTTTCCGCGGCGCGCACATGGTTCGCTTCGTAGGGTTCGGTCTGTACCTGCGCCAGGCTTTCCACCAGTGCGCGGAGGTGCAGCGGGCCGCGCCCCGCGGGAATCTGCTGCTGGGGTTTCCTCCCGTACGCCAGCAGGCCAACGCGATCGCCCGAATAGAGCGCCACCTGCGCCAGCGCCAGCGCCGCATTCACGGCGTAATCGAGTTTGCTGGGGCCCTTCACTCGCGCCCGCAGGAGTCTTCCCGCATCCAGGACTAGCCAAATCACCTGGCTCCGCTCGACCTGATAGATTTTGCTCACCAGGCGGCTGCGCCTCGCCGAAGCCGTCCAGCAGATGTCCCGCCACGGATCGCCCGGGCGATAATCGCGCAAACTCTCGAAGTCGCGCCCTTGGCCGCGTTGCCGCTTCAGCCGCTTTTCCAGTTGGACCTGGCGGGTGCGCATCAGATAAATGGTCTGCCGCCGCGCTTCTTCGAGATTCGGATAGACGCAGACGACCTGCGCGAGATCGGCCTCCGCCCAGCGCTCCGCAATTCGAAAAATGCTTTGATACTTCACAAACACGCGGCCGAGGCGCGCGTCGCCCCGTTCGGCCGGGAAAATGGCGTAGCGCGCCGCGCCGGTTCCTCGAGCTGCGGCGCGCAATTCCAATTCAGGCGGCTCGGAGCGAAACTGTGTGGGGACATCGTCCACGGCAACTGCGGTGATCGCTATTTTGCCGTGGTTGACGAGGCCCACTTCGACTGACGAACCGGTCCCGAATGCGGCCGCAGCCGTCCAGATTCGCCGGAGCTCAATATCGCCGGGCGCGGGAAGCTGGACGAAATCCCAAACCCAAAGGAGCACCGCCATCACGTCCCAAACGGCCATAGCCCATAAAAACCGCATATCCCACCACGCCGGCCCAATCCATACCAGGCCCAAAATAAAAAGGAGGAAACCTCGCGGCCCGAAGGCCCCGCTGGGGAATATCTTTCGCCAAACGCTTTTGCTGCGATCCAGCGGGCGGGCTCGCGCGCTCGCAGTGGGTGGGACGAGATGGCTCGGGTCCTTCATCGAATAAATGCGGGCTGTTTCGCCGGGGCTACTTCGGCACCTCGACCGCGGCGACCACTTCAGCGATCACCTGATCGGCCGTAATGCCGTCGAGATCGGCTTCCGGTTTCAACAACAGACGATGCCGCAATACAGCCGGCGCGACGCCTTTGACGTCGTCCGGGATCAAAAAATCGCGCCCTTCCAGCGCTGCTGTGGCCTTGGCGACAAAGAGAAGGTTGAGCGCCGCCCGGGGGCTGGCCCCGAGGCTGAGGGAGGGCCAATCGCGGCTGCGCCTCACAATCGTCGAGACGTAGCGGAATAGTTGCGGCTCGACGCGCACCTGCCGCACTTCTTCGCGTGCCCCCTCGAGCCACCCGCCCGGAAGCGGCTCCAGCCCGAGTCGTTCAAGGTGATGGGCGTCGTAACCTTCGTGATAGCGCTCGAGGATCTGTGTCTCGTGTTCCGCCGGCGGATACCCTATGCGGATCTTCATCAGGAAGCGGTCGAGTTGCGCTTCGGGCAGCGGATACGTTCCCTCGAACTCGATGGGATTCTGCGTCGCGAGAACCGTGAAAAAGCGCGAAAGCGCGTGGCTGGTGCCTTCAATGGTCACCTGGCGCTCCTCCATGGCTTCCAGCAGCGCCGACTGCGTGCGCGGCGGCGTGCGGTTGATTTCGTCCACCAGCAAAAGGTCCGTGAAGATGGGCCCTTCGTGAAACGAGAACTTGCTGGCGGCCTGATTGAAAACATTTGTGCCGGTGACGTCCGCGGGCATCAGATCCGGCGTGCACTGGACGCGGCGGAACTTGAGCTGCCCGATTTGTGCAAGCGCCTTGACCGCAAGCGTCTTCGCCAGTCCGGGGACGCCTTCGAGCAACGCGTGGCCGCTGCAGAGCAGCACCAGCAGTAATTGGTCGAGCGCCTCGCGCTGCCCCACAATGGCCCGCGCCATTTCCCGGCGCACGTGTTCCGCAAGCTTGTTTACCTGTTCGGCCATTCCTGCGTCTCCTTGTTTGTGCGGCGTTTGATCTGCAAAAGCTCGGCGTAATGTTCGAGCGACTGAACGACGCGCAAGGCATCCTCGTCGCCGATGTCGGATTGCCGCGTGGCGCGCTCGGCTGCCTGCAGCGCTTCGTAAAAACCCGGCTCCGTCCAGCCCAGGCGGTCCCGCGCCGCCTGATGGAGCTGCGCGATGGGCGCGCCTGCCGGCAATCCCAGGCGCCGCGTCAGCAGCGCGCGAAAGTGCTGCACGCTGATGGACGCCGCTGCGGCGCCGGCATGCCCGCGGTGATAGAGGTCGCCGAGCGTTTCTACAAATTCCAGGGGAGAAAGCCTCGCGGCCACCTGCGGCGGGCGCACTGGGCCCGAACGCCGCGCGAAGGTGAGGAGCAGGGCCAGCGCCAGAACGCCGAGTTGCGCAAACGCCGGCGGCACAGGGGTTTTTTGCAGGTACGACCTCAGTGTTCCGCGCTCTCCGTGATAGTACTCGTCCCAGAGGACTCGAACCCCCCGGACCGGGCCGACGGAATTCAGGAAGAGCTGCAAGTTCCCTGAAAGCGTGATTCCCGCGTTTGTCAGCGGCGTGGGAGCGGCCCACCAGATGATCCGGCCCTGTCCCACGCGGTAGGTGACCACCGCTGCTTGGGAGCCTTCGGCGTAAACGGCGAGGTGCCCGAAGTGTTTCATCTCCCAGCGCGTGCCGGGTGCTACCAGGATTTCGTCTGCGCCGCGCGTGAGCGGGCTGGGCGCCACCGCCCGATAAATCTTCCATTCGGCTTCGTTCGCTTCCACCTTCAGCAGACCGCCTTGCGGAACCATCCTCGCGGCTTCCTGTCCGATCGCCAGAACACGCCCTCCGGAATTCACAAAACGGGCCAATGCGCTTATCTCTTCGGCGCTGGCCGGCAAGAGCGGTTCCGCCAATATCAAGAGCGTATCGGAAGCAGGCTGGGGCAATTCGGTGGGAGGGAGAGCCCAGCGCTCCACCGTATATCCCAGGTCCGTCAGCAGTAGATAGGCGGCCTTGGCTCCTTCTGAGGCCGAGGAGCGCGTCGTCGGGAAACTGGGGCCCTTCGCCGAATTGCTCGGGAATACGAATGCGCCGATGGCCAGCACGACCAAAAGAAGGCCGCCGAAAAGAATCAGGATTCGGCGGTCGGCAGGATCGAGGGAAACCGGCATCCCAGTACCTCCAGGTTCTCAATGGTTGCGCGGAAGTCTTCGTGCGTTGTCACCTGATATCCGTACCAGGTAACTTCGAGGCGCCGCGTGAGTGTGGCGAGCGCCGTGCGCTGCTCGAGAAGATTCGCAAGCGGGCGATCGCTCGGCGGCGCGGGCTCACTCCGCTCAGCGTGGCTTCCTGCAAGCATTCGCAAATACTCTCGTGGCGTGCGGTCGCGTTCGAGCTGCAACGCACCCAAATCCCATAGACGAAATATCCCGGCCCAGTAGCCGCGGTGCACCGCGTCGCGATAATCGCGCCGTGCTGCGGCCTCAAGCGCTTCGCGCGCCCAATCGCGCCAGGTCTTCCCCGGGGGGATTGGTGAATCCAGACTCAAATTCGCGGTTCGAGCCGTCCGCAGCAGCACCCGCGCAACCAGGAGTGCAAGGAGCAAAAACAGAATCGCGACAACGCCCCAAATCAGAACCTCACTCGAATGCGGAATGGCCAGGATAGGACGCAGGATCCGCCGAAGCGTCCGTAGGATCCAGCTTGTGACTCGCTGCGCAAGTTTCTGGAACCATCCGGGCGGGCTGACGCTCTCGAATTCGCGCCGCTTGAGAATCTCTGTCACGCGAGCCCGCGCCACGGCGGCGTCTGGTTCGGCGCTCGGTTTCTCAAAGCCCGCTGCTTCTTCCCGCAAGATGCCCAGACGCGCCAACAAGTCCTTTTCCAGCGACGCACGGAGTTTCGGAGTGCTGTCCATAGTGGCAAGAGTGGACACCAGCCACTCCGTCGAAACGCTGAAAGTTTGACCTTCGGCGCGAACAAGCCACATCTCCGGCAACGAATCTCTTAGCGGTGCAATCCGGCTTGGGTTCTCCGCAAGGCCGGAGACGGCTGTCGAGACGTGATCCAACTCCGCGATATAGCCCCGCGCGTCCGTTTCTTTGATGAGTGCCGCCGAACCCGCCGTCCCTTGCTGTGCTTCACCGGAACGGGACGCCCGGGCAGTTTGCAGGCCGGTCAGTGCCATTACGCTGAGGAGCAGACAGAGGCGGGACATTATCCGATGGCGGCAGGAGGCGGCGCAGCCCCGGGAGGGAGCGCGCCCGGCCGCGCGTCCAGGTTTGCCACCATCACCTGCAAATCGAAGGCTTCTTTGCGCACCCGAACGTCATAGTAAAACAGCGCCAGGGCAACCATCAGCAGCGGCGTGCTCAACGCGGCTCCTGCCCCGCCGACGATGGAAGAGAGTCCGGTAATCCACAGAGGCACTTCCTGGCTTTTTGCCGTCATTACGCCGGAAAGAATCCAGAATGGCATTTGCAGGACGATGATCACGATGTACGTCATCAATGTCATCAAAAACAGAACAACGAAGACGCGCCCACGATTCCGGCGCACCAGTTCCAGGCTGCGCTTCAAAGCCTGAATGATTCCCGAACGCTCCAGTAGCAGAGATTGCGCGGAAACGGAGAATCCCAGGAAGAGCCAAATGATCGCAGCGATTCCGGCGCCAGACCCAATGATCCCGCCCACTATGGCGAGAATCGGAGATGCGAATGCGGAGACGGCGACCAGAACCCCAACGAAAATCGCTGCCAGTAGGTAACAGGCAAATAGGCACAGGAAAATCATCAAGTTCAAGCCGAGAAGAGCCCCGATCCGGGGAGTCACCTTCGAATAGGAGCTCGCAATCGTTGCGGGCCGTCCCAAGTAAACATCCGAAACGGCGAACGTGGTCGCTCCCAGGGCAATCGTGTACAGAACATACGTGACCAGAAACAGTATGCCGAAACTCAGGATAAAGGTTCCAAAAAACTGCTGAAATTGCGCCACCGTTTGCGCGGGGGTCGCAGAGCCCGGAGGAGCCATCATGGGCCGCCAAATCGCCTGCAGACCAATCCCGGAAATCACCAGGATGACTTCCGGCAGCGCCATGATCCCGACAAACATCCAGAAATGATTGCGGTACACCGTAAAGGTCCGGTCGAGCAATTCACCCAAGTTGAGCGGCCTCAAATCCATTGCTGCCATGCCCGCCTCCGGGGAACAAGCCACTTTCTCGTGAAGAACAAGAAGTTCACCACAAGGGTACTACGAATGCAAGCGCGC
>DASWCG010000236.1:0-16165 GCA_036390175.1 Candidatus Acidiferrales bacterium
CACAAAGTTTCGGATGTCGCTCTCATTGTACCGGCTATGATTATCTCCTCCATCGGATATGATGAGCAAGGCGCGTTTGGCGTTGTGTGCACCCCTCATCTCGCTCAGGCCGAGGTAAATGGCGTCGAGCAGCGCGGTGCGCCCTTTGGCTTCCGTGTACATCATGCGCTGCTGCAAATCCTCGACGCTGTTGGTGAAGCTGCTGGTGAGCTGCGCGCGTTCATTGAAGCTCACCAGGAAAAATTCGTCCTGCGGGTTGGCGGTCTTGAAGAATTGCACCGCGGCGAGCCGCGCCTTGTCCACTTTGTTGGCCATGCTGCCGCTCAGATCAAAGACCACGCCGATGGAAATGGGCACGTCTTCGGACGAGAAATTCACAACTTCCTGCTCGACACTGTCTTCAAAGATGCGGAAGTTTTCCTGCTCTAGGCCGGTCACCAGGCGGTTATAGGGATCCGTGACGGTCACGTTGACGAGCGCCACTTCGACATCCACCTTGATGCCTTGCGCGGGCTTGAACGGTTTGCCGGGAGTGTCTTTGCGAATGTCGTCGGTGGAAGGATTCTGCCCGAGAGCTGGCCCTGCCGCCGGAGTCAGCAGCAGGCCGACAACCAGAAGAATAGCGAGGACCCAACCCAACTTGCGAACGTTGGCGCTGTTCGCTATCACTGCGCCCCCTACCGGCTCACCAGGGCTGAGACGGTTGCGCGAGAACTCGGTCTGCTGCACATTGTACCACTCGCAGCAAGCAAAGCAAGACCTTCGCGTAGCTATGGAGTAACGGTGCTGTGGTAGCATCGGCGAGGAAATTGTGCAGTTCCTTTCCGCACACGAGGTGAAGACTTGAAAGCTATCGCGGTTATTCCTGCGAGGTATGCCTCCACGCGGCTGCCGGGAAAACCGCTCGTCCCGCTGGCGGGGAAGGCGATGATCCAGCACGTCTGGGAGCGCGTGCGGCGGGCAGAAAAATTGTCCGGAGTCGTTGTGGCCACGGACGATGAACGAATCGCGCGGGCGGTGCGCGAGTTTGGCGGCGACGCGGTGATGACGCGCACCGACCACCGCTCCGGCACGGAACGCGTCGCGGAAGTGGCGGCGCGAGGCGATGCCGCGATTTATGTGAATGTCCAAGGAGACGAACCGCTGATTGAGCCGGCGGCGGTGGACGCGGCCGTGCAAGTGCTGCTCGACGACGAAGCGGCGCAGGTGGGAACGCTCGCGGTGCCGATTCATAACCCGAAGGACGTGATGGACCCGAACATCGTCAAGGTTGTGCTGGATTTCGAAGACAACGCGCTCTATTTTTCACGCGCGCCGATTCCTTGGGTGCGCGATGCAAAAAATCCAGTGCGGGCGCGGCACCTGAAACATCTCGGGTTGTACGTTTTTCGGCGCGAGGCGCTGCTCGAATTTCCGACATTCCCTCAGGGAGAATTGGAGCGCGTCGAGCAGCTCGAGCAACTCCGATGGCTGGAAAACGGCTACAAGATTCGCGTCGCCGAAGTTGGGTTTGACTCCGTAAGCGTCGACGCTCCCGAAGATGTCGCCCGCGTCGAAAAACTCTTGACGCAGTCCGTCTGACTAGGCAGGCGCCAAGAAGCTTCCATGCAAAGAAAAAGCCCGCTCCGAGCAAGTCGGAGCGGGCTCGGTACTTCTATGGCTTTAGAATGTTACCTTTCCGCCGAAGATGATCCGGCGGGTTGGCGGGGCGCCTGTATTGACGTTCGGAGTCAAGCTCGGATCACCAAACCCACTGAAGGCACCGATGACCCCAGCGTCTGTTGTAAACGGGTCAATACTCGAGAAGTTCGAGTGATTGAACACATTCAGGAAGGTGGTATGGAACTCGAAGCTAGAGCGTTCATTAAACTTTATGCGCTTGACGACCGAGAAGTTGGCGATGTTCGTAATGGCATCCTGGACTGGGTTACGCGGAGTGTCGCCGAACGGCGTGCCAAAGATGGACTGTGCCGTGCCAGCGTTGGTGATAAACCGCACTTGGTTCTTGGTTACTGGAACGACAGCGCAGGGAAGCGGGTTGCCGAGCGCGTCGGTGGCCCCGCTGACACAGTTCGGTCCCATGGCGGTTTGACTCAAGAGCGTAGTGGGCGCCAAGGTCGGATCGCATGCCCCTCCCGCCGTGGGTTCAAACAGGGCGCAGGCATCGCCAGCGAAGATTCCCACGGCGGTTGAGGGAGCGCTAAGGTTACCCAGGAACGGACGGGCCGTGTCAACACCGGCGAAGCCCGCGATGTAGCCAAAGTCATAGTAGTCTCCATTGGCTGTGGCATTAGCCTCGAAGATCTGGATTGGCGTGTAGCGCTGACCCGAGGCAATGATGTAGTTTGCGGACAAACCCCACCCACCCAGGATGTGTCCAAACACGCCGTGCTGGTCCTTGAAGAAGGGCAACTGCTCATAGAACGTGAGCGACCACAGATGCGGGTAGTCGAGGCCGGAGAATGAGTATTCTCCAGGGCCCTTCACTTGATTCGCCGGGTTCTGGGCGAAAAAGACGCTATTGCCGCCGCCAAAGGTGCTGAAGATTTCGCTCACGTTGTCCATGGTCTTGCTGTACGTGAACGTCGTCTTCATCGTCAGCTGGTTAAACATATTGTTCGCCCGAAATTCCAGTTGGACGCCATTGTAGTTGGAGAAGCCGCTGTTAACGCGTATGCGGCTGACAGCCGCATTGCAATCGAGGCGGCCGACAGGATCATTGCCTCCGAAGGGCGCGCGCCCATTGGTCCACAATGCGCTGGACGCGGGGCACGGTGTGAGCCCCGCAGGCACTAGGCTGGGAAAATCTCGCTTCAGATCATCAATCTTCGGATTGCCGTCGAGAGTCTGGAACTGCCCCCTTGCGGCGTTGCCCACATACCGCGCTTCGACTACGGAGTTCTTGGTCACCTCGCGCTGAATGCCGAGGCTCCAGGAGTGTACCTTGTCCGGACCGAAGTTGGGAGTAACGTGGGTTTGCGAGAACTCCCGCGGATCGAACGCCCCCTTCGTAAGGCTGGAGGCCAGAGACGCCCGCACGGCCGGGCCAAACGGTGCGGCCGGCAATGGATGCGTACTGGCACTCGGAATCGATTGCAAGAATACCTCGGGGGCGGATGTGGAGACGTTCAGGTAGATGTTATAGAACGGCGGGTCATAGGACAGACGATATCCGCCGCGGAGCGTGGTCTTGCCGTGACCGGTGAGGAAACCACCCCACTGCGGCGAATAGGCAAAGCCGATGCTCGGCCCGAAGCTGTTTTTGGGCGCAGGAATTGTCGGATCGGTGCGCGCCGAGAGTGGTATGGCAGCCCCCGGGTTGGTGAATGCATTGTTCAAACCGTCGCAAGAACGACCTGGCACGGCGGGTACGCAATTCGCCGGAGTTCCTACGGGTTCGGTGCTCGCCCAAAACGCCGTGGCGGCGTTGCTCTCGCGCGCTGTGGTAATGGAATTGAACAGATTGGCCGGCTGACCATAGTAGGACCACGTCAAACCAAGGTTCAAGGTAACGTGCGGCGTAAGCTTGTAGTCATCCCCGCCATATACGAAGGTGTCATACTCGCGAAAATCGAGCTGCTCCGGTCCCAAAGCGACGCGGATACGGTTGGGCGTGTTGTTGAAAAAGGAATTCCAACTACCAAACCGGTACGCGCCGTTGATGTTCGGCAGGAAGATGTTGGGCGAACGTTGGTAGGTCCAGTTCACGCCCGCCTTCAACTGGTGCTTTCCCATGACGTAGCTCCAGTTGTCCTGCGCCTGCCAGGTGTTGACGATGCGCTGCTGCGGCAAGTTGGTCGCCGGGCCGAAGGGCAAGTTCGTGGCGGCGGAGTTGAAAGTAATGTTGGCAAGCGCCTGGTCCAATTGCCCAGCAACCGGTTCAGGAGCGCCGGTCAGGTTTCCGCCACCGAACTCCACATTCAAACGCCCGAACGAACCGCGAAGCTCATTGGACATGCGCGAGGAAAATATGTGCGACCAGCTCAATACCGCAGCCTGGCTCAGCGCCGGAACGTTGAAGAAGTATCCAGCCGCACCATTATCCCCAAGATTGAAAAAGTTGTCGCGATTAAATAGATAGCGGACCACAACGGTGTCATGGCTCAGTTGCAAATCGGTCTTGGCAATCCAGTTAAAGATGTGTACAGGCTGAGGAACCGTTCGCGAAACGCCAGCAAATTCCGCCCCCGGACAAGCGGTCACCTTGCCAGTCACGGGAGTGCCGTTGATCACCGGATTTCCGGCGGTAATGCCGTATGGTCCAAACTTGGTGACGGCCGCCACGGCGGCTTGCTGGGCGGGGGTGGTGGCGCAGGCCGCCAAGGCCGCAAGTCCAGCAGGGGTTGGGGTGATGGCGTTGGAGTTGAACTGAGCTTTTTGGGAAACGATTTCTTCATCGAATCCGCCAAAGAAGAAGAGCTTGTCCCTGACCCAGGGGCCGCCAACGTCGAAGCCGCCAAACTCGTCGTTGAGGCGGGGCGGCTTTGTCAAACAGTTGGGCGCACAAATCCTCGGATCCTTTTGAAAGTTACTCAAAGAGTTAAGAATCGAGTTGTTTTCTGTGCCGTAAATGGCCCCGTGCCAGGTATTCGAGCCGGACTTGGGGATGATGTTCACCACGGACCCGGAATTGCGCCCGTACTCGGCGCCGAAATTGTTGGTCACAATTACGTACTGTCCTACCCACTCCGCATCACTCAGAAACAAACCGGGGCCAGCCACGCTGTTGTCATTGTTGTTCTGGCCGTCAATCTGCTGGTCGTTGTTGCGTCCGCGCAGGCCATTCACACTGAAGCCGACACCGCCGTTGCTGTTGGAGAAGGCGTTGTCCCGCACAGAAGCTACGCCCGGCACAAATAGCGCTAGGTTGTCCAGGCCCTGATTCTCCTGGATGCCGGCAAAGGTTTCCAACGTAGTCCCGGAGAAGGTGCTGGTCACTTGCGCCTGGGAGGTCTCCATGAGCGGCGGCGCAGCAGAAACCTCTATGGTTTCGCCGACCGCACCGATCTCCAATTTCACTGGACCCAAACCTCTGTCCTCGCCGGCGTTCACCTCGATACCGGGTTGAACTCGGGTCTTGAACCCTTGGGCGGTAATCTCGAGTTTGTACGTGCCTACCGACAAAAGGTTCAGTCTAAACGTGCCGGAGCTATCGCTTGTCGTGGTGAAAACTGCTCCTGTGCCGTTTTGTGTGGCCTTGACTTGCGCGCCTGCCACGGCCAAGCTTTGAGGGTCAGTCACCGTCCCTGAGATCGAGCCCTTCAGAACTTGGGCGAAGGCATTATTACCAGCCATCGGCAGTAGCAAAATTGCCAGGGCAAAGGCCAAGCTCGCAAATCCAAACCGATAAAATCGGTTCATATTGCCTCCTGTGGCATCGAACAAAATCTCTTGGGGTACAATTCCCCCTGACCGCATGGCGATTTTGCTGCATGTTAGTTTCCACGTTCGCGATAAGTCAAGTACTTTTTGTAAGTGCTTAATTGCACTGGACTTGCCTGGATCTACCCACAATGATTGGCTCAGGAGGGACTGCCGTCAATACAAGAATTGGTAGAAAAATGCTGCGTCGATATTGAAAAGAGAATATTGGAATGTTGAGCTTCGTCCAAAGTTAAGGGCGAGCTTCGTCAGAAATTCTGGTTTGAGGCGATGCCGACAATCACGGCGTCCATGTCCGTCCCCTGCAGGTAAATCGTTGAGGCATCGGTGACGTAGATGGCGAAGTGCAGCGTAGTCCCGCCACCGAGCATGAGTGTCATGGTCCCGCGTCCGTTGGCCGCAAGCGAATACGTGCCGGTCAGGCCGGCGCTGCCGGGAATGATGACACTGCTTTGATCGTTGGTAAACTCTGCTCCGGTGATATTGCCGGCGCCATCGAACGCGAGATCGCCGATCAGGTCGAAACGGCCGGGGTTTGCACCACCGATTTGTGTAATGCCAGTGCCGGTCATGTTCAATGCAAAGTGCGACTTCAGCGAAGCGTTGCTGAACGGACCGCCGGTTTGCGTTTGGATGGAACCGTTGCTGACGATGGAAGAATCCGTTTCTTGCATGACCGCCGATTGCGGAGAAATGAGATAGAAAACGAACGTCGCCATAGGGCTCGTATTGAGCGAGATCGTGCTGCGGCCAAAGAGATCGACGTTTGTGAAGCTGCCTGTGAAAGACAGCCCGCCAGGCTGCGGCGTGACTTGGCCGTTGTCATTCTCATCGAGGACACCTAGGGAAATGGCGCTGACACCGTCCGCGTGGAAACGGCCCGCATCGCCGATGCCGCCAGAAGGGCTCGACCCAGAAATCAAGAACGAATAATCATTCAGGAAGGCGCTGGATGCGAAGCCAGTGATCGGCGGCTGCTGCGTGGAGATCGTCCCGGAAACGGCAGGGGTCGCACCCGAATTCGTGGAGATAAAAAACGCCCGTGTCGAAGAAACGATGTAGTAGGCAAAAGTAAGAGGGCCGAGAGTGGTTTGGATCGAGGCTGTGCCGCGGCCCGTTGTGGGGTCCACCGAGGAGAAATTCCCGTTCGTTACCACGTTTTGCGTTGGTGAGCCGGCGTCATTCATGTCCGTTTCAAAAGTTTGAAACTGTCCGGCGGTGTTAGCTGTGAATGCGCCCACGATGGATAACGGATGAAGAGTAGAATCCACGCCGGAGAAGTCGAAAGCGTAGTCGCCGCCCAGGCCCGCGTTGAAGGAGGCAGTGTTCTGCGCCGTCAGGTTGCCGCTGGCCGTAGAGAAACTATCATTCTGAATAATCAAGACCGAGGTGTTGGAGACGACCGTCAGGCGATAGGTCGTCGTGCGGGTCGTATTTGGGTTGGCAATAAGAGTGCCGCGGCCGTCACCGCCAATTGAGTAGGTGCCGTTGAAAGAGATCTGTCCTGAAGGACCTAGCCCCGAATTGACATCTTCGTTGCCTGTGAAATTGCCTTTGCCATCGGCAACGAGGCTGCCGGTCCGAATGAAGAAGCCGTTGGCGTCACTGCCGTTCATGGTGAAGGCGTAATTGCCGCTGAGACTGGCGTTGGAAAAAGGCCCGTTGCCCGGCGGAGGGGGCGGGGTGAAACTGCCGCTTCCACCGCAGGCGGCCATGGTAAGGGCGAGCAGTAGTGTTGCAGATAAAAAGAGGCGCGATTGCATGAGAACATTCCCCCTAGAAATTCACTTCGCCAAATCGCAAAACCCTTTGCGGACGGCCGGGACGTCCCCGTAAGCTGGGATGCGCGCGCGGAACCCGGGGTCTTGCAAGCACATAATGAGTGTCACGCAAAATGCAACAGCCATGTCATCTTCGGCGCGTATGCGTGCGTATCCCACAATAGCTATAACCCCAGAGGGGCAGGAATGTTTCTGTCCACGTTTATCAGGGAAAGGGGATTTGGATGGCGCAGCAAGCGATTGACAGAGCGGATGAATCCACGGATAATATGTCGTACTCCCACTCTTCCGGAGGTTAAGCAGCCCGCGGCCCGGAATTTCTTGCGCGAGCCGCAAACTGCGCGGATGACGCCCAAATATATTTTTGTAACCGGCGGCGTAGTTTCCTCCCTGGGCAAAGGAGTCGCAGCGGCCTCCATCGGATGTCTCCTCGAAAGCCGCGGATACCGAGTCACTCTCCAAAAATGCGATCCCTATCTGAATGTGGACCCGGGCACGATGAGCCCGTACCAGCACGGTGAGGTGTACGTCACCGAAGACGGCGCGGAGACGGACCTCGACCTGGGGCATTACGAGCGGTTCACGCATGCGCGGCTGACGCGGGACAGCAACTGGACCACCGGGAGAATCTACGAATCCATCCTGACCAAAGAACGGCGCGGCGATTACCTGGGAAAAACCGTGCAGGTGATCCCGCACGTGACCGACGAAATCAAGGCGGCGTTCCGCAAAGTTGCCGACGGCATGGACGTGGTGATCGTCGAAATCGGCGGGACGGTGGGGGACATCGAATCCCTGCCCTTCCTCGAAGCCATCCGCCAAATGCGGCTGGAGCTGGGCGCGGAAAACACGCTGTTCGTGCACGTGACCCTGGTGCCGTTTATCGCCACCGCCGGGGAACTGAAGACCAAGCCGACGCAGCACAGCGTGAAAGAGATGCTGAGCATCGGCATCCAGCCGGACCTGCTGCTCTGCCGGAGCGACCGC
Organism: Candidatus Acidiferrales bacterium; assembly: GCA_036390175.1. Taxonomy (GTDB): domain Bacteria; phylum Acidobacteriota; class Terriglobia; order Acidiferrales; family UBA7541; genus DASQHY01. The sequence goes on from DASWCG010000236.1 coordinate 8,151, forward strand.
CGCATCGGGCACGAGCTGAAAGCCAAGATTGCGCTGTTCTGCAACATGGCGGAGGCTTGCGTGATCTCGGCGCAGGACGTGGACACGATTTACGCCGTGCCCGTGGCGCTCGAGCGCGAGGGGCTGGACACGCAAATTTTGCGTCATCTGAAACTCAAAGAGCGGCCCGCAAACATGACGCAGTGGAGCGAGATGCTGCAGCGGATCCAGCACCCGTCGGGCGAGGTGCATATCGGCGTGGTGGGCAAATATGTTCAGCTGGAAGACGCCTATAAGAGCCTGCGCGAAGCGCTAGTGCATGGAGGGCTCGCGCACAGCCGGCGCACGGTGCTCGAGTGGATCGAGGCCGAAGAGATTGATTCGGCGCAGACGGCCGAGGCGCGGCTGCGCCACGTGGACGGGATACTGGTCCCCGGCGGCTTCGGGAAGCGCGGCATTCAGGGCATGATCCACGCGATTCAATACGCGCGCGAAAACAAGGTGCCGTTTTTCGGAATCTGCCTGGGAATGCAGTGCGCGACAATCGAATATGCGCGCAACGTCAGCGGGCTGACGCAGGCGGACAGCACGGAGTTCGATCCGCAGACGCCGCACCGGGTGATTTATAAATTGCGCGAGCTGCTGGGCGTGGACGAGATGGGCGGAACGATGCGGCTGGGCGCCTGGCCGTGCAAGCTGGAGCCGGGCTCGTTTGCCGCGCGCGCTTATGGAAGGCTCGAAATCAGCGAACGCCACCGCCACCGTTATGAATTCAATTGCGACTACGAAAAGGCGCTCGTGGGCGCCGGACTGAGAATCACCGGGCGGACGCCCGACGGAACGTATGTCGAAATCGTGGAGGCGCCGGAGCATCCGTGGTTCCTGGGCTGCCAGTTCCATCCGGAGTTCAAATCCAAGCCGCTCGAGCCGCATCCCTTGTTCGCGGCGTTCATTGGAGCGGCGATCGAGCACATGAGCCGTCCGAAGACCGCTCCGGTGCGCGAGGAGAGGCCGGGAAGGGCCGTTGGTGTCGCGCCCCACGCAACGGCATGATCCGCGCTCGGCCGGAAGCCCGCGACCCGCACTATTTGACGTCTAAGACGCCGCGGTAAATCTCCTTCAGTAATTCACTGCCAAGCATGTTGAAGAGCCGGGGGTTGCAGGGTATTCTGCCCTTCGCCCGGGAAGAGACGCACAGACTCACAAGGCTTTGGCGGCGGGAAAATGAAAACGCGGGAAATCGCGGTCGGAAACGTGCGCATCGGAGGGGCCCAGCCTCTTTTTCTGATTGCCGGCCCGTGCGTGATCGAGAGTGAAGCGCACGCCATGAAGATGGCGGAGAGCATCCAGCGCATCGCGGGCGACCACGGCATCCCGTATATTTTCAAGGCTTCGTACGACAAGGCCAACCGCTCGTCGCTGAAATCGTTTCGCGGGCCGGGACTGAGCGCAGGGCTGCGCATCCTGGCGAAGATCAAGCGGCAATTCAAACTGCCGATTTTGGCGGACGTCCACGAAGTGGGGCAAGTGGCCCCGGCGGCGAAGGTATGCGACGTTTTGCAGATCCCCGCGTTCCTTGCGCGGCAGACGGACCTGCTGGTGGCCGCGGGAAAAACAGGCCGCGCGGTGAATTTGAAAAAGGGACAGTTTCTTTCGCCGTGGGAAATGACCAACGCCGTGGAGAAAATCGCCAGCACGGGGAACGAAAAAATCATCGTGACGGAGCGCGGAACTTCGTTCGGCTATCAGAACCTCGTGGTGGACGTGCGATCATTTCCGATTCTGAAGAAAATGGGTTATCCCGTAGTGTTTGATGTCACGCATTCGGTGCAGTTGCCGGGAGAGCAAGGAAACTCGAGCGGAGGCCAGCCGGAGTTCATCGAACCGTTGGCGCGGGCGGGTGTGGCCGCGGGAGTGGACGGCGTGTTTTTGGAAGTACACGACAATCCCGGCAAAGCGCTTTCCGATGGCGCCAATGCCCTTCCCCTCGAGCAATTAGGCCGGCTGCTCGCGAGGCTGAAAGAATTGTCGGCGCTGGCGCGCCGGTGGAACGCCGCGGAGAGCGAATCATGAGCCTCGAGACGGCGCGGCGCGTGTTGCAGATTGAAGCCCAGGCGATTGCCGACGTGCTGGCGCGGCTGGACGCAACGTTTGAGCGCGCGGTGGATGCGCTGTTCGCCTGCACGGGGCGCGTGGTGGTCACCGGAATGGGCAAGTCGGGGCTGATCGGAAGAAAGATCTCGGCAACCCTGGCGAGCACCGGAACTCCCTCGCTGTTCCTGCATCCCGCGGAAGCGCTGCACGGCGACTTGGGGATGCTGGTGCGCAACGATGTGCTGCTGGCAATTTCCTATGGCGGGGAAACCGAAGAGATCATTGCGCTGCTCGAACGCGTGAAGCGGCTGGAGATCAAAATGGTGACGCTGACGGGAAACGCGCGCTCGACGCTGGCGGAAGCGAGCGACGTCGTACTCGATGTGAGCGTGAAGGAAGAAGCGTGTTCGCTGAACCTGGCGCCGACGGCCAGCACGACGGTTTCGATGGCCGTGGGCGATGCGCTGGCCGTGGCGCTGCTGGAGCGGCGCGGATTCAAGCACGACGACTTCGCGGATTTGCATCCGGGCGGGCGTCTGGGAAAGAAGCTGCTGCGCGTGGAGAATCTGATGCACGGAGGCGAGGCGCTGCCGCGCGTTGCCGTGAACACGCCGATGCCGGACGTCATCTACGAGATGAGCAAGAAAGGGCTGGGAATTACCACCGTGCTCGACGGCGATGGACGGCTGGCGGGGGTTCTGACCGACGGCGATTTGCGGCGGCTCATGCAAAAACATAAGGGAGCGGCGCTGGAGATGACCGCAGGCCCATGCATGACCCGGGCTCCGCAAACTATTTTGAAGGGCGAGCTGGCCAGCGCGGCGCTGAACTTGATGGAACGGCGGAAGATTCTCGCAGTTGTTGTAGTGGACCACGACGGGCGGGCATTGGGCGTGGTGCATTTGCATGACTTGTGGACCCTGGAGCTTATCTGATGGCACGAAAGATTGCGTCCGGAGTCCTGAAACGTGCCAAGAAAATTCAATTGCTGCTGATGGACGTAGACGGCGTGCTGACACGCGGGGATGTGTTTCTGCAGTCGCAGCCTGATGGGACGGCGCTCGAATTGAAAGCGTTCAACGCGCATGATGGAGCGGGTTTAACGCTGATGCGCACCCTGGGACTGCGCACCGGGGTCATCACGGGACGCGAAAGTGCGGCCTTGAGACGACGGGCAAGCGAATTGGGCATGGAATTTGTGTATGAGAAGAGCGCCGAGAAAATTCCGGCCTATGAAGACATTGTGAGGCGCGCCGGGCTGCCGGAAGAGGCCATTGCGTATGTGGGCGACGACCTGCCCGATCTGCCGGTTCTCGCGAGGGTGGGCTTGGCCGTGGCCGTAGCCAACGCGGCGCCAGAAGTAATGCGCGCGGCGCACTATGTCGCGCGGGCACGCGGCGGTGAGGGTGCGGTGCGGGAGGTGGTCGAGCTGATTCTGAAGGCGCAAGGAAAATGGCAGGAGGCGGTGAAAAAGGCTCGGGCCTGAGTTGGAAGCGTCAGCCCGGCCGCCATCAGCTAATCAATCTCAGGGGCGCCTCGCCAGGAAAGGATTTTGCGAAAGTAATCGTGCCAGGCGAACTGCGGGGAGAATCCCCGCGGCGAGGTTGCGCCAATCTCCGGTTGAGACTCCGGCGCAAAAAGGTTCACGTTCCCTTCCACCAACTGGCGGAACTCTTTCACAAGCAGCGGGTCGCGCCACCCTTTCCTGACCTCGTTTTCCATCACGTCCAGCGCCTCGGCCGGCGGGAATGCTGGTTTGTAAGGACGCTTGGTGGTCAGGGCATCGTAGACGTCCGCGACTTGAAGGATGCGGGCCGTGAGAGGAATCTTTTCGCCTTTGAGGCCGTCGGGATAGCCGGAACCATCCATTTTTTCGTGGTGATGGCGAATAATGGGAAGGACCGCGCGGAAAGACTTCAGAGGGGCGCAGATCTGCTCGCCCGTGCAGGGATGCTCGCGCATGATGAGGTCTTCCTCCGAAGTTAGCGGGCCCTCCTTGAGAAGAATGTGGTCCGGGATGGCCACTTTGCCGATGTCGTGGAGGAAGCCGGCGCGCCGGAGGGCGGTGATTTCTTCCTCGGGCAATCCCTGATGCTCGCCCAGGAGCACGGAATACTCCGCCAGCCGCTCACAGTGGCCGCGCGTGTAAGGGTCTTTGGCTTCGATGCTGAGTGCCAGGGCAAATAGCACTGCTTCGGCGCGTTCCAGTTCATCGGTGTACGCTTTCAGACTCAGTAGTGACGAAACGCGGGCCATCAATTCGGAGCGGTCGATCGGCTTGGTGAGGAAATCATCGGCGCCTGCCTCAATTCCCTGGACGCGATCCTCGGTGGCGGAAAGTCCTGTTACCAGGACGACGGGAGTAAGCCGGGTCTGCGCGTCCCGCTTGATGCGCCGGCAAACCTCGAACCCGGTGAGGTCCGGCAACATCACGTCGAGAAGGAGAAGGTCGGGCCGGAAGCGGGCAAGCTGCGCAAACGCGTGCTTGGCATCGCCGGCGCTGGCCACCTCCAAGCCTTGCGTACGCAGCAAAGCTTCCAAACCAGCGCGGCTCGACGGGTGGTCTTCTACGACCAGAATCTTGCCTTTCATGATTTGGAGAGGACGCTCCCGGAGCCGAATCTAGCAAAGAAGGGCGCCGGAGCCCAATAGGTCGAAAGTCCCGGCGGCGCAGTACCCGGGTACAGGTGGCCAAACATTGTCCCCATGTCCAAAAGCGCGACAAGGTGGTCAAAGAATTCGGGTGCACTGAGGGTCTGAACCAGATCCTGGATCGCCTTGAGTAGCAATTGGCGAAGGCTTGAGTGCTTGGCGCGAGAGTTTGTGCAAACAAAGCGGCAAACCGAACGCGGATAGTGGAAGTGAGATTTAACCGCGTGAGGGCAATTGAATCATCGAGACTTATGGAGCGGGCGATGGGAATTTCAACTGGTTCTTACGATAGATTTCACGTCGCGGCATAAAGTCAGCTCGCTCCCGCATTCGCGATTCGGACTTCGTCGCCTCTGAATTCCCACTGGATGGGCGCGTACTGAGCCGCAACGTACCGCTCAAGGAGTTCAAGGTTTTCGTCGGCTATGACGATGGATCGAAAGCGGTCAGCGTAGATCCAGAGGTGGAAAAGAGGAGATTGCCATTGGTAGAGCTCAGCTTTGCAACCCGCAACCGTGCCGAGCTTCAACGGTGTACCGCCGGCGTGGTCGCCACCTTGTTCGTGATGACGCGGGACATGATGAGCGTCTTTGAAGGTTTGGGTATTCCAGTCGTAGAGCTGGCGGAATCGAATCGGATGGCCGAAGTCAGCGGCGCCGGGAAGATCCTGCGCGACGGAGGTGTGGTGGTACCAGATTTCCACGAAAACTCCGTTCCGGACTAGAGTCTCGATGATTGGTCGAAAATCGAGGTCGCCCGCAAGCAATATGGCCTTTTCCATACTCCCGTTGAAGCCGTGGGTCAGCATATCCACGGCTAGCAAAATGTCGACTTCCTTTTGGCGACGCCTTTTCCCTTGACCGGTTACGGTTCCCAGACGCACATGGAATCCGCTCAGGTCCCGAACCCCGGCGAAGAATTCTTCTAGCGGCGCGATGCGAGCACGGCAGGCTAATTCGTCTTCGCCTGGACGAGGGATATCATCAAGGGAATCGTAGAAATATGCCCGGCTCGCCTGGGCCTTCCACATCACACCCGAAAGCTCCAAGTCTCCATCAGCGGCGAAAAAACTCTGCATTGCCTCTCGGTGAATGCGACGCAGGTACTCGCCGTCAATGAAGAGATAGGTTCGGTCCGCCATGTTTCTCCACTTATCGCGTTGTCGCGGTTTCCAGCGGCCACACATCACGGGCGATGCGGGCTGCTTCGCGGTCCTCGGCTACTTCCAACTCGTATCGCCATTGCAGGTTGACCCAAGGCCTATTTTCGCCGGCGGCCGGCTACGTGTTGGCGCTCGCCCGAAGCGCTGCCCTGCAATGTCACGACGTGCACGTCGCCGCTTGGAAATGTCGCACGCAGTTCTAAGTTGCCGCCCATGGCACGGATCACGTTGCCGAGCGTGCTCAGATACATGTCGGTGCGGTGCTCGATCTTCGAGACCGCGCCCTGGTCTACGCCGAGCTTCTTCGCCAGCTCAACCTGCGTCAGGTTCTGTGCCTCGCGCAGCTCGGCCAGAGGAAGCGCCTCAAACTCCTTCTGAGCGCGCGCTTCGGCGCGCTTCTGCACATCCTCCGGCAGTTTGCGGAACAATGTTTCAAACTTCTTTGCCATTCTCATCCTCCCGAGGAGCGGCAATGCCGCACGTCTCTGCTACTGTGGGGCGCTGTGCTAGGATGCCTCCCTCTTAAGCGCCTCCAGGTGTTTGTCGTAGAGCCTGTCCGCCCTCGGAATTGCCGTCTTGTACCACTTCTGGTCCGGCTTCCGCCCACCGAGAAGCAGAATCGCAACGCGGCGGGGGTCGAAGGCAAACAGTACGCGGTAAGCGTCTCCGCGATGCATGATGCGCAACTCCTTCATGTTTGGGTGGCGCGACTGCTTCGCCAGCGTATCGGCGTGCGGTCGCCCGAGGGCCGGGCCGCCCAGTTCAAGCAGTTTCACCTTCTCTGCGACATCTTCCTGTTCGGTTGTTGAGAGGCCGTTCCACCATTCCTCGAACTCATCGGTGTACTCGACATCCCACGCCATGCAGTGAATATTCCACGGAATACATATTCTGTCAAGGGGAAAACGGAGGGCCTGCGCCCAAAGATTCGGTAGACTGGAGCGGGCGATGGGAATCGAACCCACGTCCGAAGCTTGGGAAGCTTCTATACTGCCATTGTACGACGCCCGCTCAAGTCTTACGCTAGCAGAAGCCCAGCCGGGAGGCAATAGGGCGAGGTCCTGAAGAACAAACAAAGAGAAACCGGAATAGAGGCAGGGACGTCAGTCTCACCAGGACGCGACACTTCCTTATCCGAAAAGATTCGACGTTGAAAGGGGGAATCACCATGCGGACCAGAAATGGGTGGAGGATGACGGGGTTTGTGGCGGCGCTGAGCGGGGCCGTGCTTGGGATATTCTTTGCGGCGGGGGCGGCGGGGGCGGCGGCGCCGAAGGCGGCCGTTGCGGAATTGAAGGTCACCATCCGCGAGTGGGATGTGCCCACTCCGAATTCGCGGCCGCACGATCCGGCGTTGGCGCCTGACGGCTCGCTCTGGTACACCGGACAGGTGGCCAACAAGCTGGGCCGGCTCGACCCAAGCACCGGACAAATCAAAGAGTTTCCATTGAAGACTCCCGGCTCGGGCCCGCACGGGTTAGTGGCCGACCGCGAGGGCAATATTTGGTTCACCGCGATCGCCCAGAGCTACGTCGGAAAATTGAACCCAACGACCGGAGAGGTCACGGAATACCGCATGCCAGACTCGCGCACGGCGGACCCGCACACTCCGGTTTTTGACCGGCAGGGAATTCTGTGGTTTACCACCGAGCGAGCAAACGTGGTGGGCCGGCTCGACCCGAACAGTGGCGCAATCAAGCTGATTGAAGTCCCAACACCGCACGCCATCCCCTACGGGATCGTCGTCACGCCGGCAGGAGTGCCTTATTTCTGCGAGTTCGGGACGAACAAACTGGCCAGCATTGACCCGAAGACTCTGGCCATCACGGAGTACACCATGCCGGAAGGCGCCCACCCGCGTCGCCTGGCTCTGGCGTCCGACGGAACGATTTTTTACAGCGACTATGCCCGGGGCTATCTGGGACACTTTAATCCCGCCACTCGCAAGGCCGAGGAGTGGCCATCTCCGGGTGGCCCTGGCTCGAAGCCCTACGGCATAGCCGTGTCCGCAGATGGTATGGTCTGGTACAGCGAATCCGGCGTCTCGCCGAACACCCTTATCCGATTCGATCCGCGCACGCAGACATTTGCGCGCGCGACGATTCCCTCGGGCGGGGGCGTCGTGCGC
>DASWCG010000237.1:0-3104 GCA_036390175.1 Candidatus Acidiferrales bacterium
GGCGATTAAGTCGGGCGAATCCCATTTTTGCGGGCCGATGACTTTTCGCGCGATCTTGCCGTCGCGGCCGATGATGTAGGTTTCCGGATACATGGAAGTGCCGTAAGCCAGCCCGATCTGCGAGAGGTTGGCCTTCAGGACAGGATCCCGATAGGTGGGGAACTCGACCTTCTGATCTTTCAGAAATTTCTCGTAGGCCGCGGGGCTCGCGTCGGCGCTCACCCCTAAAACGATGCCGCCGCGCGAAGCGATGCGCTGCTGCAAGCGGTTCAGCGAAGGAGTCTCTTCGACGCATGGCGGGCACCAGGTGGCCCAGAAATTCACGACCACTACTTTTCCGTGAAGGTCGGCAAGCTTTGCCGGCTTTCCGTCTAGCTCGAAGGTGAATTCCGGCGCGCGCTTGCCTGCGGGGCTCGCTTCACCCTGGCGATAATTGGGCGATGCCAGGATCACCACGGCGGCAAAGCCGGCTACAAGGGTCAGCCAACCCGCGATTTTCCGAATGCGTTGCACTGCGTGATATAATAGCAAGTTCAGACCGCCTCGCGCGAGCCGGCGTGCCGTCCTCCGGATTTCATGACCCCACCGCCCATAGTCAGCGCCATCGTGCCGGCCCGCAATGAAGAAGAGACCATCACCGCGGCCGTTGAGTCGCTGGCGGCTCAGCCGGAGATTGCGGAAGTCCTCGTCGTGAATGACCAGTCCACAGACCGCACCTCGGACGTGCTTCAATCACTTTCCGCGCGCTTCCCGAAGCTGTGGTGCTTCGAAACCGGTGAGTTGCCCGAGAGCTGGGTGGGCAAGAATTATGCGCTTTCGAAAGGGGCCGCTGCCGCCAAAGGCCATTGGCTGCTATTCACCGATGCCGATGCGGTGCATCTGCCGGGCTCCACAGGGAGAGCATTAGAGACCGCCGCCGAGCAGCACGCAGCAATCGTTTCGTACTCCCCAGAACAGGTGATGAAGAAGTGGTGGGAGAAGGCGCTGATCCCGTTTGTATATGCGCGGCTGGCGCAGAATTTTTCCTACGCGGACGTAAGCGATCCATCTTCTCCCGCAGCCGCGGCCAATGGACAGTTTTTGCTGATTCGCAGAGACGCCTATGAAGCCATCGGGGGACACCGCAGCGTCGCCGGTGAGGTGCTCGAGGATGTGGCCCTGGCGCGGCGCGCAAAGCAGGCTGGTTACAAACTCTATTTCGCGCCCGGAGAATCCATCGTGCGCGTTCGGATGTACCGCACCTTTGCGGCGATGTGGCAGGGCTGGACGAAGAATCTCTATCCATTGATGGGCGGCTCGAGAAAAAGCGTTTTTGCGGAGTTGCGCAGCGTTGTTCCCTGGATTCCTCTTCTCCTGCTGCCGCTCGGGGCCGTGTATCACGTGTTTGCTTGGGTGGGCCTCGTACTTCTGGCGGGGCGCCACGCGGTCTATGCAGGTGTGCTCCGGAGGAATCGTTTTCCCGTTTCAGGTATCTTATATTATGTGCCCGGCGTGGCCTTGTACGCCGCGGCGCTGGTGGCTTCCGCGCGGCGGTACGCGCGGGGTACGGTGAGCTGGAAGGGGCGCGAATACCCGGTGGGAATCGGCGGAAACTGAGGCGGCTGGCAGAAATGGTTTATCTCACGCGGAAGATCGAGTTCTCGGCCTCGCACCTCTATCACAATCCGGCGTTTTCGGCCGAAGAGAACCGGCGCATCTTCGGCAAATGCAATAATCCGCACGGGCACGGCCACAATTACGTGCTCGAAGTCACGGTCGCCGGTGAGCCCGATCCCGCGACCGGCATGGTGCTGGACCTGAAAGAGCTGAAAGACGTTCTGCAGCGCGAAATCATCGAGCGCATGGACCATCGTTTCCTGAACTACGAGGTGCCGGAGCTGGCGGGGCAGATTCCCACGTGCGAAAACATCGCCACGGCAATCTGGAAATTGCTCGAGCCAAGGATCATGAAAGGCTCACTCCACCGCGTGCGGCTCTACGAAACGCCCGACCTTTTTGTGGATTGCTACGGCCAATCGCCGAATGGGAGAGGCGCCCGATGACCGCGGCGAACTCTGTGAAGCCTCTGCACATTGTGCTGACCAAGCGGTACCGCTTTGCCGCTTCGCACCGTTTGCACAATCCGGCGTTCAGTGAAGATGAAAACTGGCGCGTCTATGGCAAGTGCAACAACCCCTACGGCCACGGACATAATTACACTGTCGAGGTCAGCGTCTCCGGCCCCGTGGATCCGGGGACAGGGATGGTGACGCATCTCGGTGAGCTCGATGGATTTGTCGAACGGGAAGTCCTGGAAGTTTTCGATCATCGCAACCTCAACGAGGAGGTCCCGGCATTCCGGGGGCGGGTGCCGACGACGGAGAATCTTTGCATCGAGATTTATAACCGGCTGAGGGCATTTCCATCGGCGCACGTCGAGCGAATTCGGGTAGAAGAAACCGGACTCAATAGCTTTGAATATGCAGGCGGCGCTTAAACCAAGGAGGAAGCTGTGACAAAACCAACTGAGGAAATCCTGCTGAGCGAGGGCAAGCGAACCGAATCTGGGAATTCCATCGCCGACCTCGTCCGCCGGATGATTGTCCTCCTGGGCGAGGACCCCAACCGCGACGGCCTGCGGAAGACGCCGGAGCGGTTTGAAAAGGCGCTGCGTTTTCTGACCAGCGGCTACCATCAGGACCCCGACCACATCTTGAACGGCGCGACCTTCAGCGTTTGTTATGACGAGATGGTGGTGGTGAAAGACATCGAGCTGTTCAGTTTGTGCGAGCACCACCTGCTGCCGTTTTTCGGCAAATGCCACGTGGCCTATCTGCCGAACAAGAAGGTCATCGGCCTGAGCAAAATTGCGCGGCTGGTGAACATGTTCGCGCGGCGGCTGCAGATTCAGGAGCGGCTCACCAGCCAAATCGCCAAAGCCATCAGCGAAAAAATCAGCCCGGAAGGAGTCGGTGTCATCATCGAGGCGCGGCACCTGTGCATGGTGATGCGCGGCGTCGAAAAGCAGCACTCGCAGGCGGTCACCAGCGCGATGCTCGGCGCATTTCGCGAAAACAAACAGACCCGCGACGAATTCCTCGCGCTGGTCCGCACCAACCGGAATC
>DASWCG010000238.1:0-2041 GCA_036390175.1 Candidatus Acidiferrales bacterium
AGAGCAACGCGCCTACGACCGTATGGATCACGGTTAACGTTACCATGACGGGCATCGGCTGCGGGGCATCCGCAGTTGTGAGCCGAGACCAGTACGCTCCAAGACCCAGCAGGAACTGTATTCCGAAGACGGCGTGCAGGAGCATTCGTGCCCTCGAAAGCTCCCGCGATTGCGCAAACCGTTTACGCAGCGCGACTGCCGTCCAGATAACCATTCCCAGCACCAGCATAGCCCCTGCCATGTGCGGCCAAATCGGAATTTCTTTGTGGCGAAAGCCGGCGCCGAGAATCACCTGTAGATAAATGACGGCAGCATTCAGGATCGTCACAGAGTGAATCGAGGGCGTTCCGCTGTCCTCCAGTTGCGGCTGCTCGGAAACCCACCATTTGCTGGTGAACACCGCAATGCCCACCACGGCGCCAAAAACGATCTGCGCAAAGCACGCATGGATGACAGGCAGCCAGTAATGAAGCAGCCGTATGACCACCTGGCCGCCCAGAATCGCCTGAACGGCGACGCCAAGCACTGCAATCAACCCAAGCCATCGCAGCCACGGCCGTTTTTCCTTCATCCAAAGCAACGCGGCTAGCGCGAGCGTCAGGAGCCCCAAACCGCCCGCCGCAACGCGGTGCGAGAACTCAAATAGGTCGCCACCCTGAAGCATTGATAAAGGAGGAACCCACGTGCCATGGGATTTCGGCCAATCTGTCACGGAGAGGGCCGCGTCTTTCGACGTGACGAGTGCGCCAGCGACGAATAGGAGGACCGTCCAGCAGACCGTGAATACAGCAAATCGGTGCACACCAGGATTGTAAATCGTCGTCATTACCCCTGTCCCAGTGGCGGATTATACCTTCAACTCGCTATCCTTGAAAGGCGTCCGGATGGCTCGCCAGCATCGATTCCCACCGCCTGCAACACCAGATCCTTCAGCGCGGCAATAAATAGCGGCGAATCGCCCACCGCAGGCATCATGCGAAATGTCTCGATGCCAACATTCTTGGCTTGCTCGCGGGCCTCGATGTTGATTTCGTGTAGCGTTTCGATGTGCTCGGTGACGAATGAAATGGGAACGACGAGCATTTCTTTCACGCCTCCGTGGCCAAGCCGCTCGATCGTGCCGGTAAGCGAAGGCTGGAGCCACTTCGCCGGGCCCACGCGGCTCTGGTAACAGAGCAGGTGCGTCCTCGGCCAGCCAGGGTACTGCTTTGCACCCAACTCGCAAGTTAGATGCACGGTCTCCTCGATCTGATTCGGATACGGATCGCCTTTCTCCACCAAACTCATCGGCAAACCGTGCGCGCTGAACACCATGTGAATTCGCGAACTGTCCAGGAATTGCCGCAATACGGATCCGATCCGCTGAACCAACGCCTGAATATATAGTGGATGATCGTGAAAATTATTAATGGTGCGCTCCGGCGGTTTGGCACCGGAGTTTCCCCACTTCGCTTGATCGGCAAACCGGCGCCATTCTTTTAGGCTGCTCAGCGTCGTGGCGTAGGAATAATGCGGGTAGAGTGGTAGGAGAACGATTTCATCCAGCATCCCCGCCCTGCGCAACGAATCCACGGCCTCAGCCGTAAACGGATGCCAGTAACGCATCGCTGTGACAGCCACGGGATCAATGTATGGCGAGACGGCCTCCACCAGCCGCACTCGCTGCCGTTCTGTCAGCGCCCCGATCGGCGAGCGCCGGCCGATTTGTGCGTAGCGCCCCGCAACGGGGATCGAACGGCGCGCAGAAATGAGCTTGGCAATCGGACGCCGCAACAGTCCGAAAGGCCCAAGCGGAAGAATGTCGGGGTCCAGAAACAGATTCAGCAGAAACGGCTCGACGGCCTCTAGCGAATCGGGCCCGCCAAGTTGGAACAGCACAATCCCGACTCTCTTCTTCCCCGCCAAGCTACTTGCCCCGGCTCAACGAATTCTTCAAGCGTTCAATTTGTTCGCCTAACGCCGCGGTACGCCGCGTAACGCTGACGTAATAAAAAAAGAAAACGCCCCAGCCAATCATGTACGCCCAGAAAACACTCCAAAA
>DASWCG010000239.1:0-2311 GCA_036390175.1 Candidatus Acidiferrales bacterium
GCCGCTGAGCGAAGCGGAGACGCGCGCGATGATGCTGCTTCGGGCAAACGCGCTGGCAAAGGGGCTTAGCGGAGTGCGGCCGCGCGTCGTCGAAACTCTTTGCCAAATGCTGAACGCCAAGGTGCACCCAGTGATTCCGTCGCAAGGTTCAGTGGGCGCCTCGGGGGACCTCGCGCCACTGGCGCATCTTGCGCACGTGGTGATTGGCGAGGGTCGCGCCGCATTTCGCGGAGAAATTCTGCCCGGCGGCGAAGCCATGAAGCGCGCGGGGATCGCACCGGTGACGCTTGAAGCGAAAGAAGGGCTTTCGCTACTGAACGGCACCCAAGGGATGCTGGCGCTGCTGAGCCTGGCGTTGCGCGAGGCGGACATTCTGGCGGACACGGCGGATGTGGCCGCTTCCCTTTCGCTGGATGCGCTGCGCGGAAGCCCGGGAGCGTTTGATGCGCGAATCATGCACGCGCGCGCGTACGCCGGAGCCGCGACGACGGCGCGGAATCTCGCGCACTTGAATGAAGGCAGCCAGATTCGCGAGTCGCATCGCGCGTCGGAGAAAGATCCGCGCGTGCAAGATGCGTAAAGTCTGCGCTGCACGCCGCAGGTGCACGGCGCGGTGCGGGATGCGCTGGCGCAGGCGCGGGAGACGGCCGCGGTCGAGTTGAACAGCGCGACGGATAATCCGCTGGTGTTCGTGCGCGACGCAAACAGCGGCGACATCATCAGCGGAGGGAATTTTCACGGGCAACCGCTGGCGATGGCAGCGGACCAGGTGGCGATTGCGATTGCGACGCTTGGCGGAATCGTCGAGCGGCGCGTCGAGCAGATGACGAACCCGCTGACGAGCATGCTGCCGGCGTTCTTGACACCTGATCCGGGCGTGAACTCCGGGTTGATGGTCGCGCAAATTACGGCCGCGGCGCTGACCAGCGAGAACAAGGCGCTGGCGACGCCACACTCGGTGGATTCCATTTCGACATCGGGCAATCAGGAAGATTACGTCTCCATGGGTATGACCGGAGCGCGGCGGTTGCAGCGGATGCTGGAAAATCTGCGGAACACGATTGCGATCGAGTTGCTGTGCGGGTGCCAGGGAATCGACTTGCTGGCACCGCTGCACACCGGGAAGCTGGCCAAGAAGGCGTACGAGGCGGTGCGGGCGAAATCGCGCATGGTGTCCGTGGACCGGCCGCTGGCGCCGGACATTGAGATTGTGGCAACGCTGGTGGCGAACGGAACCTTTTCGGCGATACTGCGCTGAAAAACAAACATTTCAATGCGGAGGATGCAGAGGACTCAGCGTCCTGACGGTAAGCCTATCCCCCCACACACCCGGCATTTCACATCAATATCAAAACAAAGGGCTTACAAAATTTGACGGTCATAAGTCGTTGATTCCAAAAGACGCGATTTCGGTTGCTTGCGACGTGTGGGGTCAGCGGAAAAAGAAAAGCGGCAGTTTAGCTGCCGCTGTCCGCAATTACAAAACTGCCTAACAATAAGTTTAGCATGAATTCGAGGAAGATCAAGGAAAAATCGGCGGGGCTAGGTCGTTGATCATCCGCGCCCATACGGGAGAGCACAGACTGAAGTCTGTGCTACTAGGCGAGGGATTGGAGGAAGAAGGAGAGCATGCGGTAGCCCGCGATGTAGGAGAAAGGAGGAAGTTCCAGCGAGTAGTGGCCGCAGTGGAGTTCGAGGGTGCAGGGGTCGGCGCCGTGGCGGCGGAGGGAGTCGAGCATCTGACGGGTGAGTTCGGGGAGCATGGTGGGGTCGTACTTGCCGTAGACGAGAAAGCAGTTGCGGCCCGCGCCCATGCCGCGTTCGACATAGGGCATGGGGCTGATGGGGGCCCAGTATTCGCGGAGCTCGTCGACGGTGACGTGGTGGCGCAGGCCTTCCCAGACGTGATTGGTGGTCATGCCGTGGCTGACGACGTCGGCGTAATAGGTGGAGACGTGGAAGAAGCCGCCGGCGCGGACGGCAGGGTCGTGGACGAGAGTGATGTAGCCAACCGAGGAGCCGAGACTGGTGCCGAGAATGCCGAGTTTGGTGAAGCCCTGCTGCTCGAGCCAGCGGAGGCAGCGGCGGGCGTCCTGGACGGCCTGGCGGTTGGCCTGGAGGGTGAGGCCGATGTTGGGGCCGCAGATTTGGTCGGCGCGCTCGTGGCCGGCGGCCATGCGGCGGTCATGATAGGGCATGCTCATTTTGAGGACGGTGATTCCCAGGCGCTGAATCCAGCCGCAGAGGCCGTTCTGGCCGTGCCACTTGGCGTTCCAGTTGGGGAGGACGAGGACGGCGGGACCCGGACCGG
>DASWCG010000240.1:0-7351 GCA_036390175.1 Candidatus Acidiferrales bacterium
CTATACCACGCCGGCGACACCGCTGTTTTCGGCGACATGAAGCTCATCGGCGAACTCTACCGCCCGGACGTGGCCTGTCTGCCCATCGGCGATCTCTATACCATGGGTCCGCGCGAAGCCGCCTACGCCATACGCTTCCTCGGCGTAAGGCACGTCGTGCCCATGCACTACGCTACGTTCCCGGTCCTCACCGGCACGCCCGAAGCCCTACGTCAGGAAACGCGCGACATCGCCGGCCTCCAAATCCATATCCTCAAGCCCGGCGAAACCCTCGGTTGAAAAGGAGTGCCATGTCGAACGGGTTTGTACGGAAGGACGTCGAAAAATACTTTTACGGCCTGCTGCCGAAGCGCGACGCCGTCGTCGCCGAGATGGAATCCTATGCGCGGCGCCGCGACGTTCCCATCATCGGCCCCGCGGTTGCGCGCATGCTTGTTTTGCTGGTCCAGGTTTCGGGCGCCAGACGGATCTTCGAAATGGGCTCGGCCATCGGTTACTCGACGATCTGGCTGGCCCGCGCGGCCGGGCCTGGCGCCGAGGTGTTCTACACCGACGGCAACCCCGAAAATGCGCGCCGCGCGAAGGAATACTTCCGCCGCGCAGGCGTCGCCGGGCGCATCCATGTTTTGGTGGGCGATGCCTTACGGCTCTTGCGGAAAACGCCGGGAAAATTCGACCTGATCTTCAACGACGTAGACAAGCACCAATACCCTGCCGTGCTGCGCCTTGCGCTCCCGCGAATCCGCCGGGGCGGCTTGTTCATCACCGACAACACGCTCTGGTCGGGACGCGTGGCGCGCCCCGGCCGCGACAAGTACACGCGCGGCATCCAGCGCTTCAACCGCATGGTCTATTCCTCGAAGCGGCTCTTCCCGGTCCTGATTCCGCTGCGCGATGGCGTCACGGTCTGCCGCAAGCTCAGTTAAAACAATTCCACCATACTTGTGTTAGGTCAATGTGTGATATGATTCTAGTGAAACGGGAAACTTCCCGCCGAGGTGCTGCCATGAGGAAACTCTTGGCTTATCTAGTGCGAGAATCCCGTAGCCAGCTGCGCAGGTAGCCACGGGATTCTAATCCCTGGCGACGTCAGGACATAGGCTGTCTTGCCGAGGTACCGTACGGGCCTCGCATCGATTGGCTTCGCTGTTGTCCCTCCACCGTGAGTCGCTGGTCACGCTAAAAGGCGCAAGAGGGAGTGAAGCACATTGACCTGCTGGCAATCGTCGCCGTCGGGAAGGTTCTGGCTCATGTGGATGCATACACATGAAGGAACCGCAGCCCTCCGTTAAGGGGCTAGGACGTAACGTCCCAATGGGATTGTTCTCCTAGCCCCGAAATTTCTCTCCAGCCGCTTCCAAGATTGTCAGCGCCGTTAAATACCGCGAAATAAGTTCTTGGCAAAGAACGCCAGATTGGCGGGCCGCTCGGCCAGCCGCCGCATGAAATACGGAAACCAGTCTTTGCCGAAGGGGATGTAGATCCGCAAACGGTAACCGTCGCGAATGAGCTGCCGCTGCAGGTCGGTGCGAATTCCATAGAGCATTTGAAATTCGAACTGATCCTTCGCGATGTGGCGCTCGGCGGCGAAGCGAATCGTCGCGGCAATCATGCGGGGGTCGTGCGTGCCAATCCCATGATAGATGCCGCTCGTCAGAAGCAACTGCATCAGCTTGATGTAGTTTCGATCCACATTCGCTTTGGACGGAAAGGCAATTTCCGGCGGCTCCTGATAAGCTCCCTTGCACAGGCGGATGCGGCATCCGTAGGCCAGCAGGTCGGGGACATCGTACTCGCTGCGGAAAAGATAGGATTGAATCACCGTGCCGATGGCCGGCGTGCTCATGCGCACGCGCTTGACCAGTTCGATGGTGCGCTGCGTGTACGCGGAGCCTTCCATATCCACGCGCAGAAAATTCTCATAACTTGCGGCGCGCTCCGCGATGCTTTCCACCAGGCGTTCGCAGAACTCGAAGCTCAAATCCAGCCCGAGTTGTGTCAGCTTGCACGATACGTTGGCGGAAAGCTTTTCCCGGGCGATGCGGTCAAACACTTCCAGGTAGGCATCGCGCACGCGCTGCGCGTCCGCGGTCGTCGCGGCGTTCTCGCCGAGATAGTCCATGCTGACCGTCATGCCGGCCTCGTTGCACGCGCGGGCCGCGGCGACGGCGTCGTCCAGCGACTCGCCCGCTACAAACCGGCGCGCCATGCGCCGCATCGCTCCGGCAGTGGTCACCCATCCGCTCAAGCGCTTGCTTTCGGAAAGATGCAACAGGGTGGCGCGCAGCATCAGGCGGTTCCCGGAAGGAACGTCAAGGAAATCCGTGCACGGTTGCGTTTCCAAGATGCTTGATCTCGCGCGCAGAAGAAGCCTGGAGAGGCAAGCGTCATCAGGAAATGATTATGCCCCGGCTGCGCTCGCTAAACTAGTCCTTGTGCTCAGCGAGGAACTTTTCGGCGTCCATAGCAGCCATGCAGCCGGAGCCGGCCGCAGTCACGGCCTGCCGATAGCGGTGATCCAGCACGTCTCCCGCAACAAACGCCCCCGGGACATTCGACAGACTGCCGTGCTTCACAATGAGGTATCCATTCGCATCCATCTCCAGCTTGTTGCGGAAAATCTTCGTGTTGGGCTCGTGCCCAATGGCCACAAAAACGCCGCGCACGGGAAGGACCGACTCCTCGTTCGTTTCCGGATTGCGCAGCTTCACGGCCTCCACAGCGCCTTTCGAGACGTCCAGGATTTCTTCGATCACCGCCGGAGCCACGAATCGGATTTTTTCGTTGCGGCGCGCGCGGTCCAGCATGATCTTCGAAGCGCGGAACTCGTTGCGGCGGTGGATGAGGTGGATTCTGCTTGCGAACTTCGCGAGAAACGTCGCCTCTTCCATCGCCGTATCGCCTCCGCCGACCACGGCAATCTCCTTCCCGCGGAAGAAAAAACCGTCGCAGGTCGCGCAGGTCGAAACGCCATATCCCAAGAGCTTGCGCTCCGACTCGAGCCCCAGCATTCGCGCGGACGCGCCCGCGGCGACAATCAGCGCTCTGGCTGTATAAGTCTCTTTTCCGGCAGTGATGGTAAACGGCCGGCGGCTCAGGTCCGCTTCGGTCACCGCGCCGGCCTTGAACTCGGCGCCGAATCGCTGCGCTTGCCTGCGCATATGCTCGATCAGATCGGGCCCGAGGATGCCGTCCGGAAAGCCCGGGAAATTCTCGACCATGGTGGTCAGCCCGAGCTGTCCGCCCGGTTCGTGGCCGTCAATCACCAGAGGCTTCAGGTCGGCGCGGGCCGCGTAAATGGCGGCCGTCAGTCCGGCGCACCCGCTGCCGATAATGATTACGTTGTGCACTCTCGGGTTCCTCCCTCGATTCGATGCTCCGGAAATGCGGAAGATTCATGCCACGAAATCGGCCATTGTATCATTCCGTCCCGCGCAATTTCTTTTGCAGCGCGCGATTTGACCTGCCCTGCATCGCGCGGCTATAGTGCTTCCCATTGTTTTCTTTGCGCCGCACGGCGAAAGGATGAATCCGACATGACACGCGCACCGGGAACGTACGCCATCTTCGAGACCTCGCAAGGCGCCATCGTGTGCCGGCTGTTTGAAAAGGAAGCGCCGAAGACGGTGGCCAACTTCGTCGAACTCGCCGAAGGCACAAAGGAATTCTCCGACTCCAAAACGGGAAAATCCGTGAAACGGCCGTTTTACGACGGCCTGACGTTTCACCGGGTGATCCCCGACTTCATGATCCAGGGCGGCTGTCCGCTGGGCACCGGCACCGGCGGGCCGGGCTATAAGTTCGCCGACGAATTCCACAAGTCGTTGCGGCACGACAAGGCCGGAAAGCTCTCGATGGCCAATGCCGGGCCCAACACGAACGGCAGCCAGTTTTTCGTAACCGTAGCCGCGACTCCGTGGCTCGATAATCGCCACACAATTTTTGGCGAAGTGGCCGAAGGGCAGGACATTGCCAACAAAATCTCGACGCTTCCGCGCGATTCGAGCGACCGCCCGCGCCAGCCGGTGGTGATGCAAAAAGTGCGCATCGAGCGCGTTCCCTGACGCGCGTCTTGATATGCTTTCACTGCCGGTTCTGCTGCAAGTCTTCATCGAGCTGATTTTCGCGGTCCTCGGTTTCTTCCTCGTTTGGCTGGCCTACTTCCACCGCGCCCTCCCCGGGCCCACACCCGTTGCCTGGGCCATCGTCAGCGCCGCGATGATTCTTTTGGGGCTTCGCGCGCTGCTTCGCCCCGGCCCCGGGAATGTGCGCTGGCAGAATCTGGTTCGCGGACTTTCTCTGGTCCTGGTCGGGGTGCTGCTCCTCGGAATCATGCGCGTTCCTTTCGGCTGGGTGCATGTGGTTCTCGAAGCCGCGGGATTGCTGCTCATTCTCCGCGGGCTGTTGAGCGTTTTCCTGATCCTGCGCACGCGCTGAAGAGAGCTGGCGGTCCTGAGGATTACGTTTTTCCGCCGTTCTTGCGCTTGTTTTGCTCGAGGTGATCGCGGAGGCGCCGGGTGACGTCGTCCTCCTTTCCTTCATCGAGTTCCTGCACCACTTCGTTCAGCGCGAAGTGCACGATGTCGTGATGGTGGACCTCTTCGGGAGCCAGGGCTTCGCTGAACCGCAGCCAAAGCCGATGCACCAGGTTCACCTCATTGGCGGTAAGGTTGGGGGTATGCGGACCCAGCACCTTGAAAATCTTGTCGCCGGTCGGGGTGTGAATTTCGATGTTGAACTGCGGCTTGGGGTCGCCCAGTTTTTCCCACGCCGCTCCCATCTGACGGGCCTGCTCATCGCTGGTCCATTTCGAAGAATGCCCCAGGACAATCGTGGACGATTCCAGACTGGTGGCCCCGCGCAAGATGCCGTCCCACAGGTCGTTGGCGGCAACCACAGCCAGGCGGACGGGCTTTCCGCGCTTTTCAGCGAGCGCCAGGGCCTGCGTGAACAGGTATTGCTCGACGCTGCCGAATAGCTGCTCGGCTTCCAGTTCATGTTCGCCTGAGGCGGCACGGCGCAGCACGCGCACGTGCAACACAACGACGTCGCGCCGGTCCGGCTTGAAGCGGTCGAGCACCGAAGCGAGGTGGTACAAGGCGTGATAGTTGCTCACCGGGACGAGGATATTCCCGGGCCTGGCGCCGACGCTTTGCGGCGAAAGCTCATCCTGCGTGGTGACGTGGAACTGGTCCATCTCTACGTACTCTTGATGGCCCTTGCTCTTGTGAATAGTCCGCTCCGAGGCCACGAAAACGCAGAAAAGAAAAACCGAAAACGTAAGTCCTGCGACGGTGGCGTGGGGTTTGGTGAAGAGGTTGATCACTGCAATCGAGAGCAGCACCAGCGTGATGAGTCCCAGGCCAACGGGAATCTCGGTCTTTCCCAAATGGAGATTGAGTCGGACGCGATATTCGCGCTCGCCGGGGTGTGTATAACGCAGCACGAGCACGGCGAGTCCTTTCATCGCAAAACTCCAGATCACGCCGAAGGCGTACAGGTCCGCGAGGAAGGTGACGTTGCCGCGGCTGATGACGATGGTCAGGATCTGCAGCCCGGCGATGACGTTGATGATGCGATGCGAAGTCCCGAAGCGGCGGTGCGGCTGGCGAAACCAATCGGACAGCACGCCGTCTTCGGAGACGCGGCTGAGCACTCCATTGGCGCCGACGATGGAGGTATTGCCCGCTCCGGAAAGAATCAACACGCCCACAAACACCACGAAGGCATGAAACAGCAGCCGAAGGGCTTCCGGCCCGGCGAGGTTCATGGCCAGGCCGCCAATCAGGTTCTCCAGGAAATTCGGCCGCTGACCGTCCGGAATAATCATCACGGCGAACAGCGAAACCACGCCGGTGAATAGAAAGCTGTAGAGAAAAATGATAAAGCCCGCTTTCTTCAGGTTGGGAAGTTTGGGGCTCTCGATCTCGCGATAGACCTGCGCGAGCGACTCCTCGCCGCTCATGGCCAGAACCGAATGGCCCAATCCCACGAACACGGCCACGAGCGTGAACAAGCGGCCGAGCGAAACTCCGTCCAGCCAGCCGAGCGAATTCTTATCCAGGCGGATATTGTGAGCCGAAGGAAAAGGGGGCAGGTGCAGGCCGCGCAACCAGATGGTGTAGCCGCACCAGCCGAGCAGGATCACCACCATCACGGTGGTGACTCGCATGATCTTCAGGGCCTTGTCACTTGAATCCGGGATGCCCTTGACGTTCTGCCACCAGAAATAGAGGGTGACGCCGACGGCGAAGACAGCCGCCCCGGCGTTCACACTCCCGATGAGCGGCAAATGCGCCAAGGGAAGCAGATCGTTGAGCAGGCCCATCAGATACTGCCCCGCGGCGACAACGCTGATGGGCCCCGTCAGGATGTAGTCGAACAGCAGGGCGGAAACCGAGAACTTCGCCAGCGTTCCTCCGAGGGCTTCCTTGACCACGCGGTACACGCCGCCGCGCACAAACATGCTGCAGCTTTCCACGTAGATGGCGCGCACCGCGTAGGAAAACAGCATGATCGCCAGGACAAACCACGGCGCGGTCTTGCCGATGAATTTTTCCGACTCGCCCCCGGCGTAGTATGCGGAAGAGCCGAGATCATTGAGGACAATGGCCGCGGCGCGCCAGAAGGAAATGAACGTGAGCATGGCCGTGGTGGCCACAAGCACGCGCGGGATTGCGTTGCCACCTGGAAAAGGGGCGGGAGGTCCGTTCGCTTTGGATGCCATTAAGTAGTCTGTTTTAGGCGACGGGAAAGAATATTCGCATTTTTCCCGCGATAAGTCTAGGGCTGCTTCCCCCTTGCGGAGGCACACTGCCGGCGTGCCGGGCGCGACCACGTGTATCTCGGAGAAACTCATCACAGGTCCTAGTAGTTGGCTATGGTGATATTCGCGTCGCTCTGTGTGTCCTGCGAACCTGGCTCTTGAGGCTGGCTCGACGCCGCGGCGCCTTCGCTGTCGTCCGAGGATGGCGCAGGCACGCTCTGCCCTGGAGACACGTCTGGGGCGGAAGAGAGTGGGTCTTCCGGGGGTAAAACGGCTTCTGTGGGGAGATCTGGCTGCGTCGCGGCATCGTACGCTGCCTGCTCGTGCATCGTTTCATCCTGCAGGTGAGGAAGCGTGCTGAGGAGCAACTGGCAGATGTAGACCAGAAGGCCGGCCTTGCGCTGCGGGATGCGGTTGTAAGCGACGTGGCGGAAGAGTCTGCCCAGAACGTCGTTGATTTCCTCGACGGTGTCGAGGTCCCGGACGTAGCTGAGCATGTCGTCGGCGGCCCATTGGGAGTTTTCTTTTTCCCGCTGGACGGACCAGTGCTGGAAACAAAGCGTGCAGTTGCGGCCCATGCGGAAC
>DASWCG010000241.1:0-4528 GCA_036390175.1 Candidatus Acidiferrales bacterium
GGCTCGCTCGAATCCGGCCGCCACGGAGTTCTGCGGGTTCCGCGCGGCGACAGCGACCGCGGATATCTGACGCTCTACAGTCTTGCCTACCAGAAAGCGGTGGCCAAGGCGAGAGTACCGAAGGAGATGCCATGAGCGTGCAATATCAGGCGGTCGGTTGGAACCGGCAGAAACGCATCTACGACGGCGTTTTGGCAACGTCGGTTGTCGCGTATCTCGCGATCTTCGTGGGTGTGGGCTCGTTGATACATCCGCAAGCTACGATCGAGACATTGCTCATTCGAGCCTTCGGGACCGGAGCGCTGCGTGAGTTTCCGGCAAGGCTGCATGAAATCACCCCCGGATAACTGTTAAGGTCGTTCTGCCGTCGGAATCCCCGGCGAGGAGGAAGACCATGCCGCGGAGCAAAACACCGACCATCAACCTTGAAGAAGCCAAAGCCCGCTTCGGAGAATGGAGACAGAATCGCAGAGGGAAAGCCCGCATACCCGCTGAGCTTTGGTCGGCGGCTGTTGCGGTGGCCCAGAAGGAAGGACTGAATCGGACCGCCCGGGAGTTGCATGTGGCCTGGGACGATCTGAAACGGCGCATGGCGATCACCGGAGAGATTCCGCGGCAACCGGGTTCGCCGGCATTCGTGGAACTGGTGGCGCCGCGTGCGGCATCGCTTCCCGAATGCATGATCGAACTGGAAGGCCGTCGCGGCAAGCTGCGAATCCAGTTGAAGAACGTTCCGGCTTCGTATCTGGCAATGTTGAGCCGGGAGCTGTGGGAGCAGGCGTCCTGATACAGATCACGCCGCAACTGCGCATCCTGGTTGCGACAGACGCTGTAGACGGAAGGAAGGGCATAGATTCTCTGGCGCAACTGTGCCGAGAGAAACTTGCGGCCGATCCTTTTTCGGGCTGCCTGTTTATCTTCCGCAGCCGCAGCGGGAAGGCGATCCGGATTCTGACCTATGACGGTCAGGGCTTCTGGATCGCCACAAAGCGTCTGTCGAAAGGCCGTTTCAAGTGGTGGCCGACAGGAACCGAACCGGCAAAGACACTGCGAGCGCATCAGGCGCAGTTGCTGCTCGCTGCCGGTGATCCGGATGCGGAAGCAGCGCCCGTGTGGCGGCACGTAGGCGCATAAAATAATTTGCACCCAGGGCTTGCGTTCCGGTTTTCGTTCTGGCACACTGGCGGCAGATGCCGGTTGAGTGCCGATATCGAGGCAGAGCGGTAACAGCCGAAGACATCGTTTTCATACGGCAGTTCATCGCCGACAACCCCTCCATGAGCCGCCGGAAGTTATCGGCTCAGTTGTGCGAAGCATGGGAGTGGAAGCAAGCCAACGGCGCGTTGTGTGACATGGTCTGCCGCGGTCTTCTTTTAATGCTGCACCGGGCAGGTGAGATCGAGTTGCCCGCGACTCGTCAGACCTCGCTCAATCCGTTTGTGCAAAGAAACAAGCCGCAACCGGTTCTGATCGATACCTCGGCGCTCAACGGCGGACTCACTGATATCCGTCCGATCTCGCTTCAACAGGTCAGAAGAACATCCGACGAACCCCTGTTCAACAGTCTCATCGAACATCATCACTATCTCGGATACGAGCAGCCGGTGGGCGAGCACCTGAAGTATCTGGTGTGGGCGCAGGGAAGACCCATCGCCTGCATGGCATGGAGTTCGGCGCCTCGTCATCTGGGCAGCCGTGATCGCCACATAGGCTGGTCTGCCGAGGCGCGGCGGCGCAACATCCGCTTCATTGGTTACAACACAAGGTTCCTGATTCTGCCCTGGGTCCGGGTGCCGCATCTGGCGTCGCACATTCTGGGGCGCATAGCGAGTTCATTGTCGAATGACTGGGAACAGCTCTACGGCCATCCTGTCTACTTCGCCGAAACCTTCATCGATCCCGGCCGTTTTCGCGGGACCTGCTATCGGGCGGCAAACTGGAAACTGCTCGGGCTTACTACAGGGCGCGGCAAGGACTCCACCAGCAAACGCCCCAATCGTTCCATTAAAGAGGTGCTCGGCTATCCGCTGACGCCGCGCTTCCGCGAGTTGCTGAGCCAGTCATGAAGAAAAAGACAACCTGTCGGCGCCGGATCGACGTCAACGTGGATGAGCTGGATCGGATCATCGAAGCCGCCATGCAGGCACCTCTGAACGAGGCCGACGGCAGGACGCTCAAAACCGCCGTGCATGCGATGGCGGAAAGATTAGTGCGGCGGCGGAACACGGAGAAGACCAGCGCCGTGCTGGAACCGAAAGTACCACCCGCCGCAGTCGATACGCCGGAACCGGAGCAACAGGCGGCTGCGGGACACGGGCGCAATGGCGCAGCCGCATTTACGGGAGCAAACAGAGTCGCCGTCGCGCATGCCACTCTTCACTCCGGTGACCCCTGCCCGGGATGCCAGGAAGGAAGAGTGTACCGTCAGAAGGAACCGGCGACGGTGATCCGCATCATTGGGCAAGCGCCGCTGAAGGCGACTGTGTTCGAGATGGAAAGGCTGCGCTGCAATGCCTGCGGCGAGATGTTCACCGCCAGCCAACCGCAGTCAGCGGGTCCGGAAAAGTTCGATGCCACTGCCGTGGTTATGATCGCGCTTTTGAAATATGGCACGGGAATGCCCTTTAACCGCATGGAGCGGCTGGAAGGACAACTGGGGATTCCCTTGCCGGCGACCACCCAATGGGAGTTGATGGAGGCAGCCGCGAAGCAGATCAAACGCATACTGGACGAGTTCATCCGGCAGGCGGCGCAAGGCGGCGTGATGCACAACGACGACACGAGCATGCGGGTTTTGAAGTTGGCGCGGAACACCGATGATGGGCGCACGGGAGTGTTTACAAGCGGCATCGTATCGATCTGCGGCGAGTGGAAGATCGCGCTGTACTTTACGGGCTGGAAGCACGCGGGAGAGAATCTTGCCGATGTTCTGAAGCAGCGCGCGGCGGAGTTGAAAGCGCCGATCCAGATGTGCGATGCGTTATCGCGGAACTCGCCGAAGCTTATCGGAACCCTGCTGGCCAACTGCCTGGCGCACGGAAGACGGCAGTTTACGGAAGTCGCGGAGAACTTTCCCGACGAATGCCGGTATGTGCTGGAGTCGCTGGGCGCGGTATACGGCTTCGATGCCGAAGCGAAGGATCTCGGCCTGACGGCGGAAGAGAGGCTGGAGTTTCACCAGACGCACAGCGTGCCGGTGATGGAAGATCTGCGCCGGTGGATGGAGAATCAGTTTGCTGAACATAAGACAGAACCGAACTCGGGGCTGGGCAAGGCAATCTCTTACTTACTGAGACACTGGACGAAACTGACACTGTTCCTTCGGCAGCAAGGCGCGCCCCTCGATAACAATGTCGTCGAGAGGGCGTTGAAGAAGGCGATTCTGCATCGTAAGAATGCGCTCTTCTATAAAACGTTGAACGGTGCGCACGTGGGCGATCTCTTTATGAGCCTGATCCACACCTGCGAACTGAACAAGGTCAATCCATTCGATTATGTGACGGAGTTGCTTCGGCATCCCGCGGAAGTGGCTGTGCGTCCGGCGGAGTGGATGCCATGGAACTACAGGCACGACGCGAACGCCGTGGCCGCGTAATATGATGGTTCGGTCGCATGGCCGAAAGCATTAGCTTAAAGCCCTGTGCATCGAACCTCACGAAATGGCCGCAAAACGGGCATCTGAAACAGCCAAAACGAAGAGGGTTTTTGGCCAGCGCCAGGAATCGGCGAAAATGTTCCGCGTTGGTCTGTATGCGCGGGTGTCCACGCACGACCAGCAGACTCTCCCGTTACAGATGCGCACCATGCGTGAGTACGCGGCAAAGCGTGGCTGGACGGTTGCCACTCAGATCAAAGAAGTCGGTTCCGGCGCGGCCGAACGCGAACTGCGCCAGAAGCTGCTCGATGCTGCACGCCGTCGCGACATCGATGTCGTACTGGTCTGGCGGCTGGACCGGTGGGGCCGTTCACTAGTCGATCTGGTCGTAACCCTGAAGGCGTTGGCGGAACTGGGTGTCGCTTTCGTATCGCTCACGGAAGCGCTGGATCTAACGACGCCGACGGGTCGCGCCATGGCTGGCCTTCTGTCCGTGTTCGCGGCTTTCGAGCACGAAATCCTCCGTGAGCGGATTCGAGCAGGCATTGCCGAAGCGCGGCTCAAGGGAAAGCATCTCGGCAGGCCCGTGACTGTTGGAAAACACGCCGGCCAAATCCGGAAACTGCACCGTGCCGGCGTCAGTAAAGCCGAGATCGCCCGCCGCCTGTTGATGGCGGTGAAAAAAGGGGCCAATATGGCGGCGAAGTGGTCCCCTGCCAAGGGAGTCGATGGAGTGAGCCTTTCCCTCTTATGAGGAGAGGTTGTGCAGAACGGCCCGGAGCCGTCAAAGGGCGCGCCGTTGTTGGGCGCGGCGAAGCGAACCCTTGACGGCGAGGACCGTTCTGAGATGATCGGAGAAGAGGGAAAGGCGGGTCGAAAGGTTGGCGAAAGGATGGTCCGCCAAAATGGTCCCCTCGCCCGCCGCCTCTAACA
>DASWCG010000242.1:0-9581 GCA_036390175.1 Candidatus Acidiferrales bacterium
GTTTCCTTCTGTGCCTTCCCAATGAGATTTGCGGCCATATAGCCGAAACCGACGGTGAGCACGGGGAAAAGAAGCAGCGGCACGACGATGGTGGAGATGAGGGTGCGGCGGTCGCGCAGCGATTCGGTGAGTTCCTTGCGATAGACGATGCCGATATTGCGCAGGCTCATGGTCAGTTCTTCTCCGCGGAAACGTAGGTAGGCGCGACGACTTTGACGAAGATTTCTTCGAGGTCCTGTTCGGCGTATCGCCGGCGAAGCTCGGCGAGGGCGCCTTCGGCGAGCAGGCGGCCGCCGTCAATGATGCCGATGATGTCGCAGAGCTTTTCGACTTCGCTCATGATGTGCGTGGAAAAGATGACGGTTTTGCCGCGCTGGCGGCACTCGCGGATGAAGCCGACGATGGTGCGCGCGGTCATGATATCGAGGCCGAGCGTGGGCTCGTCGAAGATCATCACCGGCGGGTCGTGCACGAGGGTGCGGGCGATGGAAACTTTCTGCTTCATGCCGGTAGAAAGTTTGTCGCAGCGGCGGTCGCGGAAGTCGTTCATTTCCAGGCGGGCAAAAAGTTCGTCAATGCGGCGCTTGAGCGCGGGCTCGTCCATGCCGTAGAGGCGGCCGAAATATTCGACCATTTCCTGGGCGGTGAGGCGCGCATAAAGGGCGGTGGCGGTGGAAAGAAAGCCGACGTTGGCGCGGACTTTTTCGGGCTGTTCGACGATGTCGTATCCGGCGACGAGGGCGGTGCCGTCCGTAGGCTCGAGAATGGTCGCCAGCAGGCGCAGCGTGGTGGTTTTGCCGGCGCCGTTGGCGCCGAGCAGACCGTAGATCTGGCCGGGCTGGCAGCGGAAGCTGACGTTTTCGACGGCGCGAACCACGCCGCGCTTCTTGTCCTGAAATTGCTTCGAAAGATTGCGCGCTTCGATCATGAAGACTCCTCGGGCAAAGCCGGACACACCGGCGCAAACCTCATCGTACTACGCGCGGGCAGGTGATAGGTTTCAAAGCATAAGGTTCAGGCGAGGCCGCGCTATTCTCCCAGGAGTTTGATGAGGATGCGCTTGGGGCGCTGGCCGTCGAGGTCGGCATAAAGGACCTGCTGCCAGGGGCCGAGGTCGAGGCGGCCCTCGGACAATCCGACGACGATGTGGCCTTGCAGGGCCAGATTCTGCAGGAGGATGGCGGCGTTGCTTTCGTGCTTGGGGCCGTATTCGTAGTCTTCGCGGATGGGCGCGAGCTTTTCGAGCCAGTGCTCGAGGTCGCGATGCAGGCCGGGGTCGTCTTCCGCGATGAATACGGCGGAATTGGAGTGCAATGCGGCGACGACGACAACGCCGTCGCGGATGCCGCTTTTCTCCACGGCGAACTTGAGATTCTGCGTGATGTTGGAGATCTCGCGCTTCTCTTTGGTCTGGACCGTCATGTAATCGGTGTGAATCTTCATGCCGCGCGCTGCTCCCAGAAGGGAATTCCCCCAGGGTGGAGAAACAGGGGATTCTAGCTGAAATTGGCGCGAATTTGCACGGCGGGCGCAGCTACCGCACCGCGGTCACCCTTTGTGGCAATTGGGGCAGTGCTTGGCGTCGTAATTTTCAGGAGAGACGCGGAACATGTTGTTGCACTGGATGCAAACACGATGGAGGAGAGGCTTTTTCGCGTCAGCCGGCTTGGTTTCGGTTTTGGCGGGTTCGTGTGCCATGGACTGATTCTAGCACGAAGGGAAGAAGAAGACTCAACACAGAGGACACAGAGAGCACAGAGAGGACAGGGAACACAGACAACACACAAAGCGCCGAGGAACTGTAAGGAGAATAGGCGCGCTTCCATTATTGGAGGCGGCGGATGGAAGGTGTGGAGAGGGCGATGATAGCGATCAGGAGAAAGGCGAAGCCGCTGGAGATGGCCAGGCCGGCCGGAGTCGAGAAGCGTTCGGCCAGGGTGCCGACGAGGAGGCTGCCAAAAGGTGTAAATCCCAAGTAAGACATGGTGTGCATGCTGAGGACCCGGCCGCGGATGCTGTCGGGGACGTTGGTTTGGATGAGGCTGTTGATGGTGGCCACGGAGCTCATCATGGCTCCGCCGACGACGCCGAGAAGCAGCATGGAAAGCAGCGGGATGCGCGAGAAACAAAACAGCAAAATGGCGGCGAAGAAGACCAGCGCGGCGATGAGAACCACCGGTCCGCGGCGCTCGTGGGACTTCATGTGGGCGAGCTGAATGCCTCCGAGCAAGGCGCCGAATCCGGCAGCGCCCTCGAGGTAACCGAGGCCTTTGGCGCCAATGTGCAGGACGTCGCGGGCGAAGGCCGGCATCATGACGATGTAGGGCAGCCCGAACATGCTGATCAGGGCGACGATGGAGATGAGCGTTAAAATGTCGCGATGAGCGCGAACGTAGCGGAGGCCTTCGGCCATTTCCTCTTTCCAGTTGGATTCGACGCGGGTCTGGCGCGGGGGAAATGCGACGCGGGCGATTACAAACAGCAGCGGAACATAGCTCAGGGCATTGAGGTAAAAGCACGCGGCCATGCCCAGACCGGCGATGGTGAAGCCGGCCAGCGAAGGGCCAAGAACACGAGAGCTATTGTACTGAATGGAGTTGAGGGCAATGGCGTTCAGAGTGTCTTCGCGAGGAACAAGATCGCGGATGGCCGACGCGTACGTGGGGGCGTTGAGCGAGATGATGATGCCCGCGAGAAAGGCGATGACGATGATCTCGTGGACCTTGATGACGCGAAACTGCGTGGGGATGGCGAGAGAAAGCGCGAGAACCATCATGCCCGTCTGGGTACAGAGCAGCATGGTGCGGCGCGAAGAGCGGTCGGCGATGACTCCGCCGAACAGCGAGAACACCAGAGCAGGAATCTGTTGCGCGAAGCCAACCATACCGAGCCAAAACGGGGAATTGGTGAGCTGCAGGACAAGCCAGCCCTGCGCCACGTTTTGCATCCAGGAGCCGATGTTGGAGACCAAATTTCCCGACCAGAAAAAGCGGAATTCGCCGTGGCGGAGGGCGCGGAACCAGCCGCGGCCCGGCGCAAGAAGGAAATCGAATGGCGCGCGGGAAACGGCGTCTCCGGGAGATTCCACCGGCGGCGGAATGGCGGGTGCGTGGTCAGCCATCGTCAGCAGGGAGCCGGGAACTTCAACCCGGCGTGACTGTGAGGAAATCGGATCATCTA
This sequence comes from Candidatus Acidiferrales bacterium, assembly GCA_036390175.1. Taxonomy (GTDB): domain Bacteria; phylum Acidobacteriota; class Terriglobia; order Acidiferrales; family UBA7541; genus DASQHY01. The sequence continues at coordinate 3,181 of DASWCG010000242.1, forward strand.
ATCTCCGCCGGCATCCGAAGTTATCAGTATAGCATCCACTTCTAGAGTGGACGGAAGGCGCTCGAAAGAGTAAGCGCAGGGAAAGTGGTTTCGGAAGAAAAAGATGCAGCAAGAAAGGCAAACCAGAACGGTTTCCGGACGCATGGCCGTGAATCGAAGGCGGCGGTTTGCTAAAATAAACCGCCTTTTCCCGGGCTTGGGAAACCATACAAACCATCACAGAACGAGCGTCACGCCAGACACACGCGCCGCTTTGACAGGCGGAGACTGAGACATCGAAGAATGGACTGGAGATTTATCAAGCGGCGGTTCTGGATCGGGCTCATCTTCGTGTCGCTGCTGGTGTTTGTGCTCATCAAGCTGAGCGGGCGGCAGCCGGTGGCGCGGATTGCGGCGGTCGAGCCGAAGCGCGCAAACCTGAGCGCCTCGATTTCGAGCAACGGGAAGGTCGAGCCGATTACGCCGTATGCGATACGCGCGCGGTTGCAGACGTTTGTGGAAAAGGTGTACGCCACGGAAGGGCAGCAGGTGAAGAAGGGGCAGTTGCTGCTGACGATGAACGTAACCGACGCGCGGGCGCAGCTGGCGAGCGCGCGCGTGCAGCTTCTCAGCGCGCAGGATGCGGTGCGGGCGGCGAACACCGGTGGACGTCCGGACGACGCGGCGCGAGTGGCGAGCGATCTGGCAAAAGCCCAGGCAGAACGCGACCGCTTGAAGACGGACCACGACACGCTGGCGCGGCTCCTCGCAGGCCAGGCGGCGACGAAAGAAGAGCTGGCGGCCAACGAACTGGCGCTGGAAAAGGCCGAGGCGGAACTGAGCCGGGCGCGGGCGGCCAAGGAGGAGTTTGACCGGCGCGTGAAACTGAATGTCCAAGAGGCCGCTCTGAAAGCCGACCAGGCGCAGCACGAGGTGGCTTCCCTCGAGGAGAAGGTTGCGTCGGCCGAGGTACGGGCGCCGGTGAATGGAACGCTTTATTCGCTGCCGGCAAAGGCGGGGGCCTTCGTCAGCGTGGGCGAACTGCTGGCAGAAATGGCGGATCTGCACAAAGTGCGCGTACGGGCATTCATTGATGAGCCGGAGCTTGGGGCGCTCGAACCGAACCAGGTCGTGTTGATCACCTGGGACGCACTGCCGAACAAGACCTGGCGGGGAAAGACCGAGGTGATTCCCAAGCAGGTGGTACCGCACGGAACGCGAAGCGTGGGCGAACTGCTCTGCTCCGTGGATAACGACAAGCTCGAGCTGCTGCCCAACATCAATGTGAATGTACGGATCAATTCGCGGGAGCGAATCGGGGTGCTCTCCATACCGCGCGGAGCGGTGCAGATCGACGGCACACACCGCTACGTATACGTGATTACAGACGATGCTCTGGGGGTAAACCGCAGCAAGCTTGAGAAGCGCGAGATTCGCGTGGGGATCGCCAGCGCGACGGACTACGAAATCCTCAGCGGGTTGATCGAAGGCGATAAGGTGGCCCTGCCGGGCGACGTGGAATTGAAAGACGGAATGGCCGTACGCGTCGTGCAAACGCAATAGGGCGGACCAGCCAGTCCCTCCATCGGAATCCTGCCGGGCAGCAGCAATAAGCGGAACCAGGACGAGATCAAAAAGGCGGGCTTTGTGTGGCATTGGCGGCGGGCAGGACGCGGGTGTGCTATCGTTTTCCGGGGAGCGGGTGAAGACGCATGAAGTTGCGGCGAGAAACGCTACTGGTGGCGCTCGACGCGCTGCGCGCGAATAAGCTGCGGGCGTTCCTGACGGCGCTGGGCGTGGTGATTGGCAGCGCGTGCATCGTCCTGGTGGTGACGGTGGCGCTGACCGGACGAAAATTCGTCATCGGCCAGATTGAAGGGGTGGGATCAAACCTGGTCTGGGCGCAGTACGTCGAGACTCCGCAGCAGGCGCGCGCGCTAAGTTACGAGCTGACGCCGGACGACCTGGAAGCCATTGAGAAAGGCGTTCCGCAGGTCGCCGAGGTGGCCGGCACTCGCGACACGCCGGAGTCGGTGGTGCAAGACGGCATCGAGCGGGGCGTCACCTTGATCGGCGTGACGGAGGGGTTTCAAGCCATTCGCCGGCTGGTGATCCTGCAGGGCCGTTACTTCGATCCGCAAGACATGGAGGCACGCAGCAAAGTTTGCCTGATCACGAAAGAACTGGCTGACCGCATCTATCGTTATGAGAACCCCGTTGGCAAGATCATCCGCGTGGGCGAATTCACGTTCACGATCATCGGAGTCTTCCGGGAACGCGTGACGACATTCGGTATTTCCGAGATCCACAAGGAGTCGGCCATCATTCCGTACACGCTGATGGCGGATTACACCGGACAGGACTATTTCCGCACGATTTATGCGCAGGCGAAGACCCCCGACGACGTGGCAACGGTAACGCGCCAGGTAAGCTGGATCCTAAAGAGCCGCCATCCGGCAACGGCGGTCTATGACGTGCAGAATCTGACCGCGATTCTGGATACGGTGCGGAGAATCTCGCTGGCGCTATCGGTGGTTCTGATCGTGATTGCGTTCATTGCGCTGCTTATCAGCGGCATCGGGATCATGAACATTATGCTGGTCACCGTGACGGAGCGGACGCGGGAGATCGGCATCCGCAAAGCCATCGGGGCGGCGCGCCATGAAATCCTCTACCAGTTCCTGATTGAGGCGCTGATCATCAGCGGCGCGGGCGCGATCATTGGAATCGTCATCGGCGTGGGGATTCCAGTCATTATTCAGTTCTTCCTGCCGGGAAACTTGCGGGTGCCGGTGTCCGGACTGTCCGTCGTGGTGGCGTTTCTCGTTTCCTGCGGGACAGGGGTTTTCTTCGCCTACCTGCCGGCGAGTGAGGCAGCGAAACTTCAGCCGGTAGACTCCCTTCGGTACGAGTGACATTCCCGAGGATAGGCCGAGGCTTTACCGGGCCGAACATGGGAAGCCGAAGCGGCGGGGTTTGCGTTACAATCGCATTGCGCATCAAAGCGAGAGTGGAAACAGAGAAAGGGAAGGACTCTTATGCGAAATCTCAATGGCAGCGGCTGGCGCGGCCCAGCAAATCCTCGGACGACAGGGCACGGCAAAAGCCGGTGGCGCGGGCTGACTGCGCGCTCGCTGGGGGCGGCAGCTCTCTTGCTGGCGTTCACGGGCGCGGGTGCGGCGCAGGCGCCTGGCCCGGCTTCAGCGGGGGAGCCGCTGACGCTGAAGCGGGCAATCGAGCTGGCGCTGCGGAACAGCCATGAAATGGCTCTTGCCAGGCTGCAACAGAAGGTTGCAGAAAAGTCTGCCATGATTTCCAAGGCGGACTTCCTGCCGAACCTCTACGCGGGGTCAGGCGCGGCCTACACGAACGGAATCCCGCAGACCCCGGGCGGATCGGCTCCTTCCGTGTTCGATGTCTCGTATACGCAGCAGATTTTCAACCCACCACTGAAGGGACAGGCGCGCGAATTGCAGGAACGCATCAGCGCACAAAAGTTTGAGGTGGAAAAGGCGCGCGACACGGTGATCCTCAATGCCGCGTCGGCCTATCTCGAACTGGGGAAGGTGCGGCATTCGCTCGAACTGCTGGGGAAAGAGCGGCAGAGCGCGCAGCGCATTCTGGATGTCACCAGCGAACGGCTGTCGGAAGGGCTGGAGCTGCCGATTGAAGCGACCAAGGCGCAGCTCTCCACGGCGCGCATCGAAAAACGCATCCTGGAACTGGAAGGGCGCGAAGATTTCTTGGAGACGAACCTGCGCTCGATGACGGGCCTGCCCGAAGACCAGCCCATCCAGGTGAACACGGAAGAGTTGCCCGCTTCGGCGGAACAGCCCGTCGCCACGCTGGTCGGCCAGGCGCTTGCCAATAACGCCAGCCTGAAGGAGGCCGAGGCCGAGCGCCACGGGCGGGAACTGCGATTAAAAGGGGAGCGGGGCGGGCGCTTGCCCTCGCTTCAGCTAGTGGGAATTTACAGCTTGCTGTCGAAATTCAACAACTACGGCCTGTTCTACAACCATTTCCAACCGCACAACGTCAACTTCGGCGTGCAGATCCAAGTCCCGCTTTTCAGCGCGCACACCATCGCGGCGATTTCGCTGGCGACCACCAACCTGAAAGTCGCGGAAATGGATTTGCAAAATCAGCGCTCCGAACTTTCCGCCGAAGTGCGGCGGCAAGTGCACCTGACGCGGGAGCTGGATGCCGGGCGCGAAGTGGCGCGGCTCGAGCTGCAGCTCGCACAGCAGAACCTGAGCGTGCTGCAAGCGCAATATCAGGAGGGCCGCCTCAGCCTGCGGGACCTGGAAAAAGCCCGGCTCGAGGAAAGCGATCGCTGGCTGGATTTCCTCAATGCGGGCTTCGAGCGCCAGCGGGCGGAGCTGGAATTGCTGCGCGCTACCGGCCAAATCGCCCAGGTATTTCAGTGAGAGCGGCGGGGTTCACAGCGGGCAGTGTCCGCAATGCTCTGCGACCGCCAGCCCCCTGATTTAAAAGGAGTGTACTGATTGAAGGAAAGCCTGGTGAAGGAATCGTTTGGGAAGAGGCGGCGAATTCGAGTACAATTGATAGGTTAGTTGTCGCGGGATAACCCGGCCCCAGCTGGATCTAGAAAACAGGGGGAGAAGTATGCCTTCGGTGATGAAGACGCTTTTGTTGAATCCGCCGAGCTTTGAGAATTTTGACGGCGGAGCCAGTTCGCGCTGGCCATCCACACGCGAAATCGAATCCTACTGGTATCCGGTGTGGCTGACGTATCCGGCGGGGATGCTGGAGGGCAGCCGGTTGCTGGATGCTTCGCCCCACAAGGTCTCCCGGGCGCAGACCGTCGAGATATCGCGCGAGTACGAGTTTCTCGTGCTGTTTACTTCCACGGTTGGGTTCGAGAGCGATCTCCAACTCGTCCGGCAGATGAAGGAAAAAAACCCGGGGCTTAAAGTCGCGTTTGTCGGGCCACACGTGCAAAACCGTCCGGAGGAAAGCCTGCGGGCGAGCGAGGACATCGACTTCGTGGTGCGCGGCGAATTCGACTACGCGGTCGTGGAGTTCGCGCAAGGGAAGCCGCTCGACACGATACTCGGCATCAGTTACCTGGAAAACGGACAGGTGGTGCACACGGCGGCGCGGCCGCAATTGCACACCGAGGAGCTCGATGCGCTGCCCTTTGCGACCGAGGTGTACAAGCGCGACCTTCAAATCGAGCGCTATACCGTGCCGTTTCTATTGCACCCGTTCGTGGCCATTTACACGACGCGCGGCTGCCCGGCGCTGTGCACCTTCTGCCAATGGCCGCAGACGCTTTCCGGGCATGCCTGGCGGGTGCGCTCCGCCGACAATGTGGCGCGCGAAATGAAGCAGGCCATCGAATGGTTTCCGCAAGCGAAAGAATTCTATTTCGATGACGACACCTTCAACATCCGCAAGGACCGCGTCCTGGAAATCAGCGCGAAACTCAAACCACTGAAGTTCACGTGGTCGGCGAACGCGCGCGTGCACAGCGATTACGAGGCCATCAAGGCCATGGCCGATGCCGGCGCGCGGCTCTTCATCGTGGGTTTCGAGTCCGGCGACGCGCAGATCCTGAAGAACATCAAGAAAGGCGCTACCGTCGAGATGGCGCGGAATTTCATGAAGCACTGCAAGAAGGTCGGCATCCGCGTTCATGGCGACTTCATTATCGGCCTCCCGGGCGAAACCAAGGAAACCATCCAGAAGACCATTGATTTCGCCAAGGAGCTCGATTGCGAAACGATTCAGGTGTCCCTGGCGCATGCCTATCCCGGCACGGAGATGTACAACGACCTGGTGAAAGGAGACTTTCTCCGGGCCGAGGCGCTGGCGGACTCCGGAGGGCACCAGTTGCCGCATATCGAATACCCGCACTTGTCCCGCGAAGAGATGATGGCGGGCGTCAACCGTTTCTACGATGAATATTATTTCCGGCCAAGAGTTGCCTGGCGGATTGTGCGCGAGGCCCTCTGGGATTCCCACGAGCGGAAACGGCTGTATAACGAGGCCGTAAGTTTCCTGAAGCTGCGCTCGGAGCGTTTGCAGTGGGCCAAGCGCGGCCCGGAGAAGAAACCTGTCGTTGCGGTCCCTGCCATCGAGACCGGCTCCGGACCTTTGGCGCAGAATTAGGCACAGAAGGAATGAACCCGACGGGGAACCTGCGCGTAAGAACGCTCGCTCTGGTTGTTCTGATGGTGCTTTGCAGTTCAACCGGCGACATTTTTTTGAAGAGCGGGATGCGCACAATCGGGCCGGTGCAATTCGCGCCGGCCGCCCTGGGTACCTCCTTTATTAGAACAGTCACCAGCGGAATGATCTGGCTGGGGATTGCTTTCCTGCTTTCGGCCATGACGTGTTACCTCATGCTGCTGTCCTGGGCGGATTACAGCTACGTCATGCCTGCCTCCTCGTTTGGG
>DASWCG010000243.1:0-1998 GCA_036390175.1 Candidatus Acidiferrales bacterium
AAGGAGCAGGAGCTGCACCTTCCCATCGAGGCGAACGGCTCCGCTTTGCCATCACCGCTGCCCGCCAGCGACTGATCGCCGCGAACACTGCAAATGCCACCAATCCCGCTCCTCCTCTCTGCCGGCGAAGCTTCCGGAGACATGTACGCCGCGCGTCTCGCAACAGCTTTGCAGCAGCGCATGGACGTGGCGATTTTCGGGATGGGCGGACCGCAGATGCGCGCTGCGGGCGTTCAGATCATTACGGACTACTCGGAAGTTTCGGTCGTCGGAATCACCGAGGTACTGAAGCGCTTGCCCTCTTTGCGGCGGGCGATGAGGCGGCTTGTGGACGAGGCGGAACGCCGCCACCCCCCGCTGGCGATTCTGACGGACTTTCCGGGTTTTCATCTTCGGCTGGCGCGCAAGCTGCGTCGCCAGGGCATTCGAAACGTCTACTACATTTGCCCGCAATTCTGGGCCTGGCGGCCGTGGCGCGTGAAACTGGTCCGCAGACGGTTTGCGCGGGCACTCTGCATTTTCCCCTTCGAAGAAAAGTTCTACGCCGAGGCCGGTGTGCCCGTGAAATTCATCGGTCATCCGCTTGTCGGAAACGTGAAGACCACGCTGACGCGGGAATTATTCTGCAAAAAGTACGGTCTCAAAGAAGAGGGCCGGTTGATCGCCGTTCTCCCGGGAAGCCGCCGGGGAGAAATCGCCCACCATGTGCCGGTGCTGGTTGAAGCGCTGGGAGAAGTTCGCCGAAGGCTCCCTGGCCCAACTACGGTTGTGGTTGCAGTAGCTCCGGGACTGGATGCCCTGCGCCTCCAGGAAAAGTTTCCCGTCGATTGGAATGTGCGATTGATTGAAGACGATACCTACAATGCGCTAGGCGCGGCCGACCTCGCGATTGTCTCCAGCGGCACGGCCACGGTGGAAGCGGCCCTGCTGGGGAAACCGATGATCGCCGTTTACCGGCTCTCCCCGCTCACGGCTCGGTTGGCCAAGCCGTTGATAAGGACCAAGTTCTTCAGCATGGTGAATTTGATTGCCGGGCGCGCCGTCGTGCCCGAATTGATCCAGGATAACTTCACTCCGCAGCGCGTGGCTGCTGAAGCCGAGAAACTCCTTTCCGCTTCGCAAGAAAGCAAGAATCGCATATCTGAAATGATTCGCGGCTTGGAAGAAGTCCGAAAGCAGCTCGGACCGCCCGGCGCGGTAGACAGGGCGGCCGGCGAAATTGTCGGACTTTTGCGTGCCGCAAAAAGCAACGCGGGGTGATGGGTTTGGTATCCTATAGGTGTACTTTGATCCTGAGCTGAAGATATTTGAAAGGGGGCCAATGGCCCTTCGCCAAAGAGTTGCTTGCATCTTTTTCGTTTTTGCGCTCCTCCTGCTTGTGTGCGCCGCCGCGTCCGTCCAGGCTCAGGTTCCGCGGCCGTCGAATTTCCTCGCGGAGCATTACGATGTTTCCGCGACCTTGGACCCCATCGGGCAATCGCTTTCGGCTTCGGCGAAAGTTGAATTCAAGGCCGCTGAGGCCTCCAGCAGCGTGCGCGTCGAACTGCACCCGAATCTGGTTGTAAAAGAGGTAAAGGCCGCGGACGGCAAGCAACTGAGCTTTGAGCGCGACAATCAGAATCCGCTTTTTGTTACCGTGCAGCTGCACTCGCCGGTGGCCTCGGGCGGCCACGTCACCCTCACCTTCACGTATGCGGGCATTCTGGCGAACGAAGAGAACAGTCCGATTCCGGGTTTGCGCGCCGCGGTGATCAGCAAGGAAGGCGCCTATTTACTGCTCCCCGCGCGCTGGTTTCCGCTGACGAATTTCCCCTCCAACCGTTACACCGCAGCTTTCCGCCTGAATGTTCCGGACACATTTGCCGTCGCAGGGACCGGCAAAGCCGCCGCTCCGACTCCGATGGCTGCGAAGAACGCGGTCGAAGGCGGCCGGCTGCTCTATACCTTCGAGTGCAAAAACGCCGCGCCTCACGGGACGTTCGTGGCCGGCAATCTGCA
>DASWCG010000244.1:0-5124 GCA_036390175.1 Candidatus Acidiferrales bacterium
CGGCTCGGGAGCAAGATTGCTGTTCTAAGGGTTTGCCCGGAACGGCGTCGCCTGGCCGTTCCGGACACGAAGGCGGACGGAGTTACTGAACCATCTTGCCGCAGCTCGGCCGTCATTACTGGGGAGGCATCGCAACGAGGACGGTGTGGGGGTTGTTGGCGAACTCCAGCACACGCCCGGTGAGCACATCCATCACTTCGAGCGTAGGCGTCGGGAGATCTAGCGGGGAACCCGGCCCTGGCGGCACGTCCAGCTTGAGGCAGGGCTGAATTGTACGGACGTCCGGGCCGATAACGGCAAAGATATCCGCCTGGATGGTGGTCTGGGCTACGCGAATTTCCGGGCCGACGACGAACGCGATAGAAAACGTGCGGCCGGAGGAAACCATCACGGTATTGTCATAAACCACGTTTCCAGCCTTGTCTTCGAGGCGGAACTCCACGGGCACCGTAATCGGGCTGCCGATGTGGTCGGTCAGTTGGAAGTTGAGCACCACGGCTTGGCCGGGACCCTTGTGGATTGCGCCCCAGTCGTACATCACCTCTGTGGGCGCTGTGGTCTGGGCTGACCCTCGCGGGGCGGCCACCAGCACCAGCGCGAATGCAAACAGCAACATCAGAATCTTTTTGGTCATTGTCTTGTCTCCTTTTTCTGTCGGGTTTTATCGTTCCGACGCGGCCCACAATAGGGCATGCGCTTTCGGCATGCACCACGCAGACTTGTAGTGACGCGAAGGAAAAATGGTGACGACCGGGGATTGGCCTACAAACTTACGTAGAAAGTCGCAGATCCAGTGTGATGGCGGTGCCGGCGCCCGGCGCTGAGACGACCACCAGCGTGCCGCCAAGGGCTCGGGCGCGGCGGCGCAGGCTGATCAACCCGTGCCCGTCGGCTGGGAGGGAAGGATCGAAGCCCTTGCCGTTGTCGCGCAGTTCGAGCCGGAGCACGCCGTCCTGGATGGCCAGGCGGATCACGGCCTCGCTGCACCCGGAGTGCTTCACCATATTGTTGATGGCCTCTTTATAGATGAGAAACAGTTCGCGACGAAGACTGGCGGCCAGCTTGACCTCCGCGTCGGGCGGCGGCAGTTCCAGGCGGGGAGTCGCATCGCAGCTGGCGAAAGCATCGCCGGCCAGGCGGCGCATGCGTTGCGTAAGGTCGGAGAGGTGGTCCTTGGCCGGGTTGATGGCCCAAACGATGTCGCTCATGGCGTCCACGAGTTCTCGCGAAGAAGCTGCGATCGTGGAAAGCGGATGGCTCAATTCCGGCACGGTTTCCGCGCCCTGGCGGCGCGCTACCTCGCTCAGAATCGAAATCTGGGTGAGACTCGAGCCAATCTCATCGTGCAGATCGGCGGCAATCTGCTGGCGGACCTGCTCGAGCTCAGCCAGGCGCTGCGCGCGCGCGCGGTGGATCTCCCGGCGGTGCGCCGCGCGGTAGCGTTCGAAGGCGACAACTCCAGTGGCCAGCACCAGAGCGGCCAGCGTCAGGAACCACCAGCGAAGATAAATGGGAGGCAGCACGCGAAAGGTCGCGCGGGCCGGCTGCGGGCTGCGCGCGCCGCCGGCGGATACAGCCCGCACCTCGAATTCGTATCTGCCCGGCGCGAGGTTGGCAAACACCACGGAGCGCAAGCGGCTGGGCGCGCTCCAATTGTCGCCCGCCCCAACCAGCCGATATTCGTAGGACAACGCTTGCCCCATGGCAAAGCTGATTCCGAAGAAGTCAATCTCCAGTTGTGACCGGCCTGGAATCAGCTCTAAACCTGAAAGACTGACCTCACCGGCAGGGGAAATGGGCTGCTCCACACCGGCGATGCGTAATCCTCCGATGCGCACTTGCAGTGCGGAAGGCTCCTCGCGCTCTCTCGGTTGATAGTTGGAGAGTCCTTGCGTGGTACTGAACCACAACCTTCCCCGTCTGTCGGCGTATGTCGAAAGCCCTTCGCCGCCGGCCAGCCCGTCATTGGCCGTGTAGATTTCCGCGATGCGAGCGGTTGCGGTTCCGTTGACGGTGGAAGCATTCTCGATATGCACGACCCCTTGCGACGTAAAGGCATAGATGCTGCCGAAGGTATCCTCCACCATACGTCCAACGCTCGCGCCTAGTTCCTTGGGAGTCGCGACAACGACCGGCCGCAATTGTGCGGCGGTGAAGTCATCAATCCGATACAGGCCCAGCCGACCGTTCGTGCACCACAGTCGCCCGGAGTGGTCCGCGACGGTCGTGCCGATGCCGCCGGGCGGCAGCCCATCGGCCTGGGTCAGCATGCGAAAGCGGCCCGCCTCGTAGCGAGCGATGCCGCCATCGCGGAAGGTGATCCACAGCACCCCGCGCGGATCGTCATAAAAGCTGGTGGGGGCGTTGAAAGGTTGCAGACCATCGGCATCTGAGTACGTCTGAAAGCGCCCCGAGGTGCGGTCCCACCGCGTGAGCACCGCGTGTCCGGGAATTAGGCCAGCGCTCCAGATGTCGCCGCGAGAATCCTCGAATAGACGCGTAATGCTGTCCTGCGCCAGCCCATCGCGGCTGGTGTACACGTGGGGCACGGAGGTGGCGAGGTCCTCGATCCGCCGGATGCCTGAGAAACGGACGAGCCCAGCGGCAGTGGCGAACCACCAGTCGCCGGCACGGTCCTGAAGCGCTCCCAGATTGCCGCGCCAGCCAGTTCGCCGCGCAACAGTCGGGATGTTGGCGCGCACGGTGTGGAAGCTCTGGCCGTCGAAGCGGCTCACGCGCCAGTCCTGGCTGACGGCGATCAACTCGCCGCCGCGACTTTCGAACACCGCGGCAACAGCCCGGCCCAATCCGTCGGCCTGTCCAAATGTAACGAATCCGCGCCGTGCCAGCCGCAGCAGTCCGCCGGCTTGTATTCCCAGCCACAAGTTTCCTTCGTCATCGTCAGCAACGGCGCTGAGCAAATCCTGGAAGCGGTGATCCTGGAGCTGCGTGAAGCGGCCGGTGGAATATTCCAAAACTGTGCCGCCAAAGATGATGTGGATGCCGCCGGATTGCGATCGGGCAATACAAGGAACCGAAGGGAAGGCGCCTGCTTGGATCGATTGAGAAGTGTCAAAATGAACCGCCTCGCCCAGCGCTCGCGGCAATGGCGGATTCCCGCTCAGGATACCGTCGAATTTGCGCGTTATCGCGCGGCTGATGGACTCGTCTTCCAACGGCAAACTGGCCTTCTCGTGCCGTCCATAAGAAGAAGCCGCAGGGGGCTTGAATATCGCCAAGCCGGATTGATGGCCGATCCACAGCAAGCCGTCTTCCGGCGTATAGAGAAGAGAAAAGACGTTGTCGGTTTCTGAGTTCCGGCGGATGGCGTACGAAACAATGCGGCCGCCAGGGAGAATGCGAACCAGCCCAAATCGCGTACCCACCCACAGGCTGCCCTCCGGGTCGCGGACTATAGCCCACACCTGCACCATTTCATCCGGATGCCCGCGCCGTCGCAGACCCACGCGCGTGAACGCCGGCGTACCATTTACACCTGCGGCCATTCGGAACAGCCCGCCATCGGTGCCGACCCAAATCGCTCCATCCGGCCCTCGCATCAGGCGGTTCACGCGATTCGACGTGGGCTCACTGCTGACTGGAGACGCTTCGTAGCGGCGCGTGGCGGAGGAGAGCGAGAAGCGAATTACTCCACCTCCGTTGGAGGCGAGCCAGAAGTCACCCTCTGGAGTTTCGATAAGGTCGTTGATTGCGGGGAATGGAAGGCCCTGCGCGACACCGAAACTTTGGAAGTGCGCGCCGTCAAAGCGGCTAATGCCGCCTCCCGTGCAGATCCATAGCAGCCCGCGCGAGTCGGAGACAATGCGCACCACGCGATTGTCAGCCAGCCCGTCCGCCGTCGTGAAGGAGCGAATCGGCAGCTCGCGTGCGCCAAGCGAGGTAGCCAGCAGAGGGATGGCAAACAGCAATCGAAATACCGTTAAGCCGTCTTTTTTGCGCGCCATGCAGCCCGCCCCCGCTGCGGGAGGCCGTCAAGTCAATATATATATGTCCCGGCGCGGCCTTTGGATAGCGAAATTGCCGCTCCCTGCGGAAAGCGGAGGGGGCGTTCGCACCGCTCATGGTGACGGATGGTGGAGGCGGGGGTAGTTGGAATTCCGAGCCTCATTAATTCCGCGTAAGTTACTGATTCCAGTAAACGAGAAAAGACTAAACACTAAAAGCACCAGATTCGCCTAAAGACTAAAAGCACCAGATTTGCCCGAGTGAAGTACACGGCGGGTACAGACCGCGCCTCTATTGGGGCGCATGAAGCGACTGATGGACACGACTGGGGCTAGGGTAAACGAGGCCAAGAACCGAATCACCCGACTTCGCGAATGAGTCCCGAATTTTTCTCGCAGTGCAGGTATCAGGTAACTATTTGAGCACAACCGTCGTCGGCCACGCCTCGCTGGGCTTGAGGATTTGGCCCCTATCTTTATAATGCGCACTTCTTTATAATACGCAGTCGTTCGGTGAACCCTCTCAAGCGCCGCACTACGTGCGATTCTTGTTCGCCCCCCTTCCAGGCACTGCCTTAAGTGGCGGTGCAAATATCAGAAATGAGAAAACGCCATCTAAGAGGCGAAAGCGAAGCTCTCTTTTAATGTTGACAAAGATCGAAAGAAACTGGAATTTGCCTGATACATCAAGACGCTGGTACGCCGCATACACCAAGCCTTGTCACGAAAAGCGCGTGGCGGAGCACCTGGAAATCCGCAAGATCGAATCGTTTCTCCCACTTTATCGCGGCTCGCGGCGCTGGAATAACGGCTGCACCGTCACGTTCGAAAGGCCGCTCTTCCCCGGATACGTATTCGTGCACATCCCGGCGAACGAACGGGTACGCGTTCTGAAATTGTCGGGCGTCGTCTCCATCGTGGGTACAACGCGCGAGCCTACGCCGCTGCCGGACGAGGACATCGAGCGACTTCGTTCCGGACTCCCTTTGGTGAATGCCGAGCCCCATCCCGTCCTCACCGTTGGAGAAAGAGTGAGGATCCGCCGCGGTCCCCTGGAAGGCTGGAGCGGCATCGTCTCTCGCATCCAGAATCGGTTCCGGGTGGTTCTTACGCTGGACTTAATCATGAAGAGCGTGGCCGTGGAAGTTTGCGCGGATGA
>DASWCG010000245.1:0-26989 GCA_036390175.1 Candidatus Acidiferrales bacterium
ACATGCCACGCCTCAACTCCCTGTGCAGAGTCCCACCAGGTGACGCCATCGTCCGGAGTCTCGTAGCGGTTACGCTGATCGAAGTTCAGAATGGCGAAAATTACTGCGGCCAGAGTGGCCAGCGCCAAAACCACCGCACCGAGGCTCTTGCGTAAGCTCTGGTTCATGGCTTGGACTCACCCACGCTCACGTCTCAAGGTCTTGGGAGCACGTCGAATTCCATAAAGCCAGTGTATCCCGGCTCCAATATATGTCTATTATACAAGAACTTACGGTTCACTTGAAAGTGCATCGCGAAAAATCTATGATTTATGGAATGCATTATTCACTTTCTGGTACGCCTGAAGATTTAGAACTGGAAGCTCAGCCCACCTCGGAAAGCGCGTGTTGCGGGCAGCAGCATCACCTGGCCGTCCCGGCCGGCGACTGCCGTATAGCCTTGCGCAAGCAGGTTTTGTAAATCCGCTAGCGCTTGTACCCGCCCGAGGAACAAAGCATGCGGCAACGGCTGGCGGATACTCACGTGCAAATACGGGTCAATCCGATTCTGCGATTCCCCAAAGAGATCCTGGTGAGAAACCAGGGGCCCATCCACGAACTTGTAGCTCGCCACCATACGGGTTCCCAGACGAGGCACCCGTCCGGAAATGCGGGCCGCCAAGCTGCTGCGATAACGGGTCTGGAGAGCGTCGCGCAAGTCCCCTGTGGAAGCCGCGTCGACCAGCGAAAGACCGCCGGCGTAGGCGTAAACCGCAGAGAATTCCAGAGCGTCGGATACTTTTTCCTTGAAAGTGAGCCGCGTGCCCCAAGAGTTTGAGGGGCCACCGTCATAGGCAAAAAGGTCAGAGAAAAAGTCCTGGAAGAAATCCTGATTGGAGGCCGCGCCGCGGCCAAAGATGGCTACATGGCGGCTATCGTCGCGGAAGCCGCTCACTTGCAAAGTGCCGCGCTCGCCGATGCCGCGTTCCAGCGCCAGTTCCTTGTGCCAGCCGCCTTCCAGTACCGGGCGGCCGCTGCGCCAGAGCACCGCCGGAAATGCGTCGAGCTGATTCAGCGCGGATTGCAACAACGCGGAACGCTCTTCGTCGTCCCCGGAATAATCCGCTGGTGTGCCGGGCTCTGCCGCAACGATTAGCGCTGCGCGCCAGTTTTCAGAAAACCGGGCGTCCACTTCGCCGCGCGGACGAATCGCCGATGTCGAACGGGCCATGCCAGCCAGGAGATATTCCGCGCCATATCGAACCGTGAAGCGGTCACCCAGCGCGACTTTCCCGGACTGGCCCATCCGCAGGCTGCGGAACGTAAGGCCGTAGGGTCCGAGCTTTGATTCGCGCAGGGCAAGCGCGGTCTGCGGTCCGGAGTCCAGTGACCCGGAAGGCAGCCATACCGTGGCAATGCCCCCGGCAGCCGTATGTTCGTAACTCATTTGCCCGGCAAGCAGCAGCCGGCTGACATTGCCGATTTTCTGGTCGTAGGCAAAGGCTGTCCCCGGCGAATTGGCAAGATTGGAAACGGAGCCAGGGCGGCGTCCGCCGCTGGTAAGTTCCAGTCGGCCGCGCAGGGGACGCTGTTGTCCTTCCGTAATCAGAGTCGCATCCTGGGTTGTGTTGCTCTCGCCGTCCGTCCATTGCAGCACCGGGCGCATACTCGAAGCGGTTCGCAGGACCCATTTCCAATCATCGGGGTCAGACTGTTTGGCCGGCTGGCGGCGCAAGCGGTCGAGCGAGGCAAAGACGGAATCGAGTTCGATCTTGACCAGCGTGGTCAAGTGCGCCGCCACGCGCACATGGCGTTCGATGGTGGGAAGAAAACCGGCCAGGGTCACTCGGACCGTGTAATAGCCGGGGGCAAGCCGTTCGCCGGAGAACACGCCGCGCGGATCCGTCAGAAGCTGAGTGACCGGCGTCGCATGAGCGCTCTCGCCGAGGAGCAGGACGGTCGCGCCCATCTGCGGCGTTCCGGAAAGGTCGAACACGACGCCGGAGAGGGCGCCGGCCGAACTCGACGGCGGGGGCGCAGCCAACGCCGGCATCGCCGCGAAAAGACACACCAGGATTCCGGGGCCCAGACCCTTAAAGCTTCCGGACAGGAATCGCAGCGCCTTCACGACGTGCTACCTCCCTGGCGTAGTGTATGCCGCGGCCTTGACCTCTGGCGCGGCTTTCACCGTGAACTCCGCCGTCTTCGAGATCTTCTGGTTGTTGAGCTGATCGGTGGCCGTGATTTCCAGCTTGTATTTGCCTGGACCCAGCGGCGAAAGCGGAAGCTGCCGCTCGATGGTGATCTGGTCGCTGGCCTGTTTCAGTTGGTCGGAATACTCGGTGATGCCCCAGACTTCCTGGCCGCCTTTGGTCACCCTGTACTGGATGGAGGCCCTGGGCCGGTGCGATGTTTCATCCACTTTGAGATTGTACAGCTGCATGTAGATGCCAAGTTTCTCGCTGGTGATGAACTCCGCGTTCATCTTCGGCCGCACTTTGGAGGAGCCGAGCACAAACTGGCCGGTGCCAATTTGCTTGAGCGGAACGGGCTCGATTTGGTCGGCCAGAATCAGCGAGCTGGCGGAAAGCGTATCGTCGTCATAGCGCGGCACGGGCAGTGCCGTGCTGATGACCCCGACGTTGCCGCTATTCACGTCTTTGATGACGATATCCAGGCGGTAGCGGCCCGGCCGCAATGGCACTGCCTTTTGATAAATGGAATGAAGTTTCAGCGAGGCTTCCAAGAGCGAATCCGGGAAGTCTCTGCTGACCGGATCTTCAAAGGTTTGCACCACGCGGCCGGTAAGCGTAGTAATCCGGCCGAAGATGTTCAGTGTGGCCGAGTGCACACCGTCCTTATTCTGGAAGGTAAGCTGGCGGTTGGGAATCTGGATGGTAACGGGAACCAGCACGGTATCGCCGGCGACGCGCAAAAAGTCATACCGGTAGTCGAACTGTATCTGGTTCCGCACAATTCGCGAGGTGACGATGGCTTCCAGATCCTTGTACTTGACTTCCGGCGGGCGCTGAATCTTGGAATAGAGCTCAAGCCGGTTGAATTCGTTCATGCTGGCGGTTTGGCCGCCCAGACTCTTCCCGAGGTTCGTGCCGTCGGTGTTGGTGAACCGGTCGGCCTTGTTGGCCATGCCCATTGACTCCAGCAGTGTCAGGCCGGCGCCGGGCACGTGCAGCAGCGCGTCTTTTTCCGAAGGATCCATGGTCAGGTGGTACTCGCCGGAGCCGCTGGGGTCCACAAATTCCAGGTTGACGTCGTTGCCGATCCCCTCGAGATAGCGGTAGCGCCACTTCTCAAACGGATAGGTGGATGTCTCGCCGCCGCCCTCTTCCATGGGCCGTTCGTATGCGCCGCCCGCCGGGTGCGATTCAACTTCATCGGGCTTGCCCCACATGATGTAAATGCGGCCGCGGTCCGTTTTCCATCCGGGAATGCCGGAAGCGAAGCGTTCGTTCGCGTAGGCAATGCGACGATAGTGTTCTTCCTTAAAGGAGTTTTCGGCGAGATCCGGATTGGGGTTGCGCCGCTGCCAGAACTGCTCGATGAATTGTTCGCGCTCTTCGTTGGTGGAAAGCTGGAGAAAAGCGGTTCGCTCTTCCGGCTGAATGATGTAAACCACTTCTTCGTCCAGCCATTTTCGGTAAGGGGTATCGAGTTCCTTGAGAGTCTGCTTGGCCTTCCTCTTGCGCTCTTTCTCCGAAAGCTGCTCCGGCTTCTTGTCCTGACCGCCGCCCGCATGCGCGGGGGGCGGCACAACAACCACCCCCGCGGCGAGAAACCCAGCAAGGACAATACGTTCCAGGCGACTCATAATGACACCTCAACCTCTAGGAAGGCCAGATTCTATCCTTTGGACAAGTAGTCGTCAATTGGAGATTACCCCTGCCCCAGTTGGACTCTGCCCCTATAAACACCTCAGACTCAACCGCGCGGACAAGGGTTGCCTGAGATGGAGGCTTAGGCAGGCTTCCCACTGCGGTCCCGTGGGGGGAAGATAACGAAAGCTCCAGGCGGGAGGCTTATTGCACGCGCTGAGTGGCCGAGTCTGAGCCGACCAGGGACTCAAAAATGGCGAGAACGTGGCGGCGGTACTCCACGATGCGCGACAAAACATCGCGCAGGCCGGGCTCGCGTTCGGCTTCGCGATGCCATTTGACCAGCACGGCAGCAGGCACCTCGATGTCGCGGCGAAGTTCCTCCGCAGAATGACCGCGCAGGAACAATCCGTAGAAAAATGCCGCTTCGCGCTGCGGGAAGTCGAAGTCGTGCAATGTCTCGTCGCGCGAGACTTGCTGGGCCGGAACCGAAATTTGTGCCGTGGCCATGGAAAGAAAGAGGCAGTTTACTCGAAAAGTCCCCGCCGTCAAGGGGTATGCGTACTCCCGGGCACACCGAAAGATACTAGGCAGCCGAAACCCTCCTGCGGCCGGGGCCGCGCTGGTCCTAAGGGAGACCTAACTTTGTGCCACAAAGTACTTGACACACGGAAGCCTCATGCTATCCTGTCGCTTCCTATGTCTTCGCTTGGCCCGCTCCGTTCGCGCTCGCCCGAGCCTATTCGGCTCGATGCCCGCGCTGCCGACAATCTCCGCTACATCCGCGAAGCCATGGAGCGCGCCGGCGAATTCACCGCCGTGCCCGGCTGGGGCGGACTGGCCATGGGCTGCACAGCGCTGGTTGCTGCGGGTTTGGCGGCGAGGCAACATACGCCCAACCGCTGGCTTCTGGTATGGCTTACTGAAGCGTTTGTGGCCGTCGCCATCACCGCAACTGCAGCAGCGCGCAAGGCGGGCCGCGCGCGCCTGCCGCTATTCTCCGGCCCAGGCCGCAAGTTTGCGCTGAGCTTCGTACCCCCGGTGTTTGTCGGCGCGCTGCTCACGGTAGTGCTGTTTCACGCCGGCCTGATCGCGGCTCTGCCAGGCATGTGGCTGCTGCTGTACGGGACGGCCATCGTGACCGGTGGCGCGTTTTCTGTGCGTGTCGTGCCGGTGATGGGGCTTTGCATGATGGTGCTGGGGGGTGTCGCGCTGGTTTCACCGGAGCGCTGGGGAGACCTGTTCATGGCCGCAGGTTTCGGGGTTCTACAGATTTTGTTTGGCGCGATCATCGCGCGGCGCTACGGCGGTTAGGAGGAATTATGGGCAAGGCGGAAGCACTGGCGCACGAAAAACAGTCCAAAGGCAAGATCCGCGAGCCGGGATGGGGCGCGGCGCGCACTGCGAAGGAAAGCGTTCCGGCGGGGCTGGACCGTCTCATCCACGAACGCATGCGGCTCGGAATTGTCAGCGCGCTGGCCGTGAATGACTCGCTCACGTTCAACGAGCTGAAGGCGCTGCTGAAAACCACCGACGGCAATCTGAGCGTTCATGCGCGCCGGCTGGAAGAGGCGAACTACATCGCGTGCACGAAGTCGTTTGCCGGGCGCACCCCGCGCACCGAATACCGGCTGACCGCGGCGGGGCGGCGCGGGCTGGAGCAATATCTGGATCACATGGAAGCGCTCATCCGGGCGACGCGGGAGCGGTAGGCTTCGCGGGAAAATTTTTTTGCCCGTACGCTTTGTGTCGTAAAGCAGTTCACAACATAGTTTTTGCGGCGGAGAAACGGACCAAGCTATGCACCTGCAATCTCCCATTACGCAACTCCCGCTTCCTCGGGAAGAACAGTCCCGCGGACTTCACGTGGCCATCATCTCCGACGGCAACGGCCGCTGGGGAGTCGCGCGCGGGTTGCCCCGCACGGCCGGGCACCGCGCCGGTGCGGAGACGGTTCGCCGCATTGTAGAAGCCGCGCCGCGCCTCGGCATCGGGACGCTCACGCTCTTCGCCCTCTCTTCGGCCAACTGGAAGCGTCCGCCCGCGGAGGTGAACGGCATCCTGCGCCTGCTGCACGAGTATCTGCTCGCCGAGACCACCCATTGTGTCACCCACGGCGTGCGCTTGAGCATCATCGGGCGCCGCGACCGTCTCTCGGGTAATCTGCGGGAAGTGATGGAAGCGGCGGAAGAGGCTACCGCGGGCGGCAACACCCTGCATCTCCGTCTTGCCGTGGACTACTCTGCACGCGAAGCCATCTTCCGCGCCGCGTGCCGCTTCTACAAAGTCACATCGCTCTCGCTCGATAGTTTTGCCGAGATGCTCCGCGAAGTGAATCGCGACGCCGCCCCGGATGTGGACTTGCTGATCCGCACCGGCGGTGAGAAGAGGCTCTCGGATTTTCTGTTGTGGGAAGCGGCCTACGCCGAGCTGATCTTTGTCGAAAAGAAGTGGCCGGATTTCGGGGCCGAGGATTTGGCCGCCGCGGTCGGCGAATTTCACCGCCGGGAGCGGAATTTCGGAGGCTTGCCCGGCGCCGCCGAAGCGAGCTAGCGCGAAGTTGTTGTCGTTCTGCGGGGCCGCTCTGGAATGGCCCTGGCTCTTTCGGGGGCGGCGCCGGACCGAAGGAGGAGATGAATCGTGGGTTACGTTCAGCGTTTTGCGCAACTGCAAATACTGCTTTTCCTGGGAACGTGCGGGATGCTGGGCCTCGCGGGCCTCGTGGCCTTGGACGGTTTGATGCGGAAGAAATTCCGCGTCCTGAAATGGAGCGTGATTGCTGCTGCCGCAATCGCTGCGGCTTACGCAGGATTACTGCTCGGGGATTCTCTGGTAAGCCCGGAATACGTGCTGGCTCGCGGCGAACAAAAATATTTTTGCGAGGTGGATTGCCATATTGCCTACTCGGTGGAAGACGCTTCGACAGCCAAGACGCTCGGCCCGGAACTGCAGCAGCGCACCGCCGCCGGGCGTTTTGTGATTGTGCGGGTGAAGACGCGGTTTGACGAGCGCACGATTTCTGCACACCGCGGGGATGCCCCGCTGACGCCGAGCGCGCGCCGCGTGGTCCTGGCAGTGGATGGCGGACGCGAATTCGCGCCGTCACCCGAAGGGCAGGCCGCGCTCGAGCGGACCCGCGGGCGGACCACACCCCTCACCGCGCCGCTGCGGCCGGGAGAGTCTTACTTCACCGACCTGGTGTTCGACATCCCCGGCGACGCCCGCAATCCGAAACTGCTCATCGCCGACGCGCACGGTCTCGAAGATGTTCTGGTCGGCCACGAAAACAGTCCGCTGCACAAGAAGGTGTGGTTCCAGCTCGGCGCCGGAATATAGCGACTCACATGGAAACCGCAAGTCCAATTCAATCACAAGGTTTTGGCAAATCGCCACCGGGCTCGTTTCGAGGGCTCCTCGCCGATGCGATCCAATTCTGGGAGCCACGTCGCCTTGTCTATAACTTTGTTCTCACCGCGGTCGCTGCTGTCTGGCTTGTGGCGACTTGGCCCCATTTCCGCGCGGCACTAACCCTGCCTTCATTTCTGATCTTCGCAACGCTCGCGTTACTGGCTAACGTTTGCTACTGCGCCGCTTACCTCGTGGACATTCCAATGCAGGGTTCACCTCTGAGCATCACCTGGAGGCGTCGACGCTGGGGATTGTGGCTGATAGGAACGCTCTTTGCAATTGTTGTGGAAAATTATTGGATCGCTGACGAGATCTATCCATTTGTCCGCTGATACAGGGAACGAATTGCAAGTTTTTCTGTCAGAGCGAACCACTCGTTCTCCACTCCTTCAGCCTCTTCGTAGCTGTGACCCTGTCCCCCCGGGCGTTGACTTACCCATCGGTGCGGCCTAACATGCCTCGCCACAAGCGCCTTCGCCGTTGCGAGGAGGAACACTCCTATGACTCAATCGAAGCAAGCGCGCGCGCGTCTGCTGCACCGCCAAATCTTGGGCGGCACAGCACTGGCACTGGCCCTCGGCTTGGGGCTGGGGTTTTCCGCGCAGGCCCCGGAGCCCATCAAAATCGGGGTCATCGGCGAGGAATCGTCCGTCGCCGGGGCCTCCCTCACCAAGGCCGCGGCAATGGCGGCAGATGACATCAACGCCAAAGGGGGAGTCAATGGCCGCCCGGTCGAGGTCATCACCTACGACGATCACTCTTCGGCCGCCGACGGTGTCCGCGCCTTCCAGCGGGCAGTGAGCCAGGACAACGTGGTGGCAGTGGTCGCGAGCTACATCAGCGAGGTAGTGCTGGCCATCGAACCCTGGTCGGCAAGGCTGCACATGCCGTTCATCACGCCGGGGGCTGCCAGTAACGAAATTTCGAAGAAAATACATGAAGACTACGATCAGTACAAATATACCTTTCACGGCTGGCTGACGTCGGCATTCATTGCTCAGTCGGTTTGCGACTTTTCACGCGATGTCCTGGTGAACCAGCTGCACGTAAAAACCGCGGTGGTAATGAGCGAGGATGCCGCGTGGACAACGCCGCTGGATGCCCGCTACCTCGAATGCCTGCCCAAGGCCGGTGTGGAGGTGCTGGACCACATCCGCTTCAACCCCGACACCGCTGACTTCACCCCGATCTTCAGCCAGATTGAGAGAAAACATCCGGATATCATCATCACCGGTATCAGCCACGTCGGCGTGCAGCCGACCGTGCAATGGCACGACCAGCAGGTTCCCATCCCCATGGCCGGACAGAGTTCGCAGGCCACCACCAGCGCTTTCTGGAAGGACACCAATGGCGCTGCCGAAGGAGTGATTACCAACAGCTCGGCATCGGCCGGAGCGGCACTGACGCCAACGACCATTGAGTTTAGCGAAGCCTACGCGAAACGGTATGGAGTATCGCCGGCCTATTGCGGCTATTCCAGCTACGACATGATCCACGTCATCGCCGAGGCCATCAAGCGGGCCGGCTCCACCGATCCCGACAAGCTGGTGGATGCCCTGGAGAAGACCGATTATGTGGGCACGATCGGCCGCGAGCAGTTCTACGGCCGCAATGACCTTTTCACGCACGCGCTGAAATACGGGCCAGGCCTCGTGACTGGGGTGAGCATTCAGTGGCAGAACGGGAAGCAGATGATTCTCTGGCCGACGGACAAGGCCAACGCGAAGGTCACCTTCCCGTCATTCATCAAGCTGCCGCAGCATGCCACCGCCAGGTAGCGGCGGTCCACAGCAATCGGACGGGTCGCGCTCTGGTGCTTCGCGGGCCAGTGTCGCGGCCCGAAACTATCTAAGGCCTGCTAAGCGGATCCTGCAAGGGGAGGACAGATGCTCGGACGGCAAATCCTGATTGATGGGTTTGTCATCAGCTCCCTCTATGGATTGGGGGCGGTGGGCTTCACGCTGATCTTCGGCGTCTCCGGGGTGCTGAACCTGGCTCATGGCGGGATCATGGTGGTGGCGGGCATGATCGGGTGGCTGAGCGCCGGCGAACTCGGTCTGGGTGTCTACGGCGGTACGCTGACCGGTGTCCTGGCAGGACTCATCAGCGCCTACGCCACCTATCTTGTGGTAGTGCGGCCGATCCAACGCTCCCGCGCTATCCCGCACGAGGAGGCCGAGATCTTCGTCCTCACCGGAACCTTGCTGTGGGGCATCATGATTCAAGCGGGCATGGCCTATCTGCTCACCGATAATCCGGTGACCATGCGGCCCATGATCAGCGGCGTGGCAAATATCCTCGGCGTACGCACGCCGCTCAACGAGATCCTGATTGCGGTGCTGTGCTGGCTTGTGATCGGGCTTCTCTGGCTGCTGGTCAACCGGACGCGCACCGGCAAGACCCTGCTCGCCGCCTCCATCAACCCGCGCGGCCTGACCCTGCTGGGCTTCGAGTTATCCCGCGTTTACCTGGTTGTCTGGAGCATCTACGGCGTGCTGGCCGGGCTCGCCGGCGTGCTGCTCGCCTCCTTCCTCGGCGTGAGTTCCAACAATGCCGGCCAGCTCACCGCGAGCGCCTTTTCGATCGTGATTGTGGGCGGTCTCGGCAGCGTTTCCGGCTCGCTGCTCGCCGCCTACATGGTGGGCTATCTGGAGACTCTCACCGCCTATCTGGTTGCGCCGACGCTGCGTCCGATCCCGGCGCTCCTCCTCCTCGTGCTGGTCCTCTACGTCCGGCCGCGGGGCCTGTTGGGCCGGCGGTAGAGGGGGATGGCGATGGCTCCTCTGCTGCACTCGCGGCTCTTCTGGATCGCTGTTGCTGTGGTGGCCGTTGCGGCGGTGCTGCCGTTCTGGCTTTCCGTCTACGTCCTCGGCGTCCTGACCGCCGGCTATTATTTTGGCGTATTCGCGATGGCTTGGGACCTGTTGTTTGGCTTCGCCGGGGAAGTGAATTTTGGCCCGACGTTCCTGATCGGCGCGGGTGCGTACACCGCCGCCATTCTGAACAACAAGTTTGGCCTGGCGATTCCCGTGTGTGTGGCGGCGGGGGTAGTCGCTGCGCTGTTTGGCGGCTTGCTGCTGGCTTTGCCGGCGCTCCGGCTGCGCGGGCCTTATTTCGGCCTGGTCACGCTGGTCGCCGTGCTCCTGTTGCAGAACGCCATCGTAATCTTCGCCGGCGTCACCGGCGGAGAAATCGGCATGACCGTGCCGGACGTGCTCTCCGTCAACGCCGCGACCAACTACTGGTACGGGCTCACTTTCCTCGTGCTCTGCGCCATCGTGCTGTTCGGACTGTCGCGCTCGGCGATGGGGCTGATCCTGCAGGCCAGCGGGCAGGATCCCATCGAGGCTCAGGCGCTGGGCTTCAACGTCACCAAGCACAAGCTGACGGCGTTTTGCATCAGCGCCGTGTTCTCCGGCATGGCCGGGGCGATGCTGGTCTTTTACATGGGAGCCGCATCGGTGGACACGCTGATTGACATCTCCATCGGTGTGCAGATCATTATCGCCGCCGTGCTCGGCGGGCGGCGGACCATCCTCGGAGCTATCCTTGGAGCGGTTTTCCTGATAGCCGCCGGCGAAGTCCTGCGCCCGCTCGGCCAGCTCAACACCTTTGTGGTGGCGGCCGTGGCGCTGGCGGCGATTCTGTTCTTCCCCGATGGCCTTCTCGGCCATGCCCTCCGCAGAGGAGAAGGGAAGTGAGCGGCGCTGTTCGCTTGGAGGTCCGTCGCTTGACCAAGCGCTTCGGCGGCCTGGTAGCGGTGAAGGGAATTGGCTTTGACATCCGCGCCGGAGAAATCTTAGGCCTGATCGGGCCGAACGGGTCCGGCAAGTCCACGGTAATCAAGCTCATCATGGGGATCGAGCGCGCCGATGCGGGCATCGTGAAGCTCGATGGCGTGGATATCCGCGGCTGGCCGTCGCACCGCATCGCCCGCGCCGGCGTCGGCATTGTCTTCCAGAGCTCGCGCCCGCTGCGTCGGCAAACAGTGCTGGAGAATATCAAGCTCGCGCTTCTGCCGGATTCTCTTCTGCGGCTTGCGGCCGACCCGAGCGTGGATGTGAATGCGCGCGCCATCGCCGAGCGCGTCGGGCTCCGCGCGGTGATGCACCGGCATCCCTCGGCGTTGGCTTTCGCCGATCTCCGCCGGATGGAGATGGCCAAAGCGATCGCGCGAAATCCTAAGGTAGTGCTGATCGATGAGCCATTCGCGGGTCTTACCGCAGCCGAGGTGGGCGCCTTCTCGCAGCTTATCCACGGTCTCCGCGAGGAGGGCCGCGCCGTGCTGCTGGTGGACCACAACGTCAAGAGCGTGGCGGCGCTGGTAGACCGCGTGCTCGCCATGTGCCTCGGTGAAGGCGTTGCCGAAGGCACCGCCGAAAGCGTGATGCGCAACGAGACGGTGCGGCAAGTCTATCTCGGCGGCAAGATCGAAATAGGGGAACACCGCGCGGAGACAGCGAACCACAAACCGCCGCTGCTCGAGGTGGAGGAGGTCAGCGTCTTCTACGGCAAGGCGCAGGCGCTCGAGAAGGTCAATATCCACGCGCGGGAGGGCGAGTTCGTCTCCATTGTGGGGCTGAACGGCTCCGGCAAGACCACCCTGTTTAACGCCATCTCCGGCCTCGTCCCCTATTCGGGAAAAATTCACTTCGACAAGCGCGACCTCAATGGCGTGACCGCCGGAGCCATCGCGCGCCGCGGCGTGGTGCAATGCCCGGAGACGCGTGAGCTGTTCGGCGACATGACGGTGCGAGAGAACCTCGATCTCGGCGGCCAGCACCTGCCCGCCGCGTCACGCACTCGCCAGCTCGACTGGCTGTTTGAGCTGTTCCCTGTATTGCATTCCCGCCAGGGTCAGGCCGCGCGCACGCTCTCGGGCGGCGAGCAGCAAATGCTGGCTATCGCGCGGGCGCTCATGATGCAACCCAGACTCTTGATCCTCGACGAACCCACGCTTGGCCTTGCGCCGGTGATCCTGAAGCAGCTCTCCAAGGCATTGGAACGGCTGCGCGAGACCACGCCCATCAGCGTGCTGCTCGGCGAGCAGAATGTCACCTTTGCCTTGCCGCACGCGCACCGGGTCTATGTCCTGGAGCACGCCCGCATCACCTGGGAGGGGGATCCCGGCCGGTTCGCCAGGGAGATGGGAACCGGATACCTTTGACGCGCATCCCGATTCAACTCTGCGTCTATCCGCGGCGAAACCTCCCCATGTTCTTCCCTATCTCTTCCGCTCGGACCTCGCTAGTACAGAAGTCCTAAGCCCTTCGATTGTCGAGTCGACCGGAAGCCCCATGGACGGCAAAGGCCCCAAGCAGTAGACTACTGCTCTTCGCGAAAAGGTCCTTTCGGCAATGGGCGGAACGAATGAGCAGGGGAAGAGACATGCGCAATAAGTTTGTTGAGAGGATGGCGGACACCAACAAAGAGCTGCTCCTGGTTTTCACGATCATCGCGTTTGCCGGCGTGATCAATTTCTTTGTGTCGGGCCAGCGGCTGGTCCTTACGTTCTACAACCTGCCGACGATTTTTGCGGCCTACTACTTTGGCCGGCGCCGCGCCGTGCAGACCGCCCTGGCTTCGATTCTGATTGTCGGGTGGATCAATACGATTAATCCCGTGACGTTGGCGAGCAGTGCGAGAATTGAGCTGAAACACCTGCTGGCGTGGTCCGACCTCACCATCTGGGGCGGCTTCCTGCTGATCACGGCTTACGCGGCCGGCACCCTTCACGAAAAAGAGGTGCATGCTCTGAAAGAGCTCCGGAGCACGTACTACGGAGTGCTGCAAATCCTGAATCAGTTCGTTTCCAACGACAAATACACCCAGAACCACTCCTACCGCGTTTCGGTCTATGCCGCGCAAATCGGGCATCACATGGGATTCTCCGACGACCGCATCGAAGACGTCCGCGTGGCCGCGCTCCTGCACGACATCGGCAAGCTCGAAACCAGCCGCGAAGTCCTTTACAAAGCCGCGAGCTTGAACGACGAGGAGATGCAAGAAATGAAGTCCCACGTTCGCAAGGGAATTGATTTGCTCAGCCCGGTGGGAGGGTCGCTGCGGCGCATCTTGCCGATCATCCTCTCCCATCACGACAAGTTCGACGGGTCCGGCTATCACCCCACCAAAGGGGAAGACATCCCCCTGGAAGCGCGCATTATCGGCGTGGCGGACGCCTACGATTCGCTGGTCAGCGACCGCCCCTATCGCAAGGCCATTTCGCCGTTTGACGCGCGCGACATCATCCTGAAAGGTTCGGGCAAGGATTTTGATCCCCGCGTTGTCCGGGCTTTTGACGCCGCGTTCCGCCGCCGAGAAATGGAAGTCCCCGAAATGCTTGCCTGAGCGTTCACGGACCACATCGAAATCTTGAAGGCACGGTAGGGCAAGCGTCCACGCCTGTGCG
Organism: Candidatus Acidiferrales bacterium; assembly: GCA_036390175.1. GTDB lineage: Bacteria > Acidobacteriota > Terriglobia > Acidiferrales > UBA7541 > DASQHY01. The sequence goes on from DASWCG010000245.1 coordinate 13,633, forward strand.
CTTGGCGCGGTGCCGCCTTGGCGCAGCAGACGCGCGCCCGTTCTTATTTCCGCGCCATGGCGAAGGCTTTTTGCAGGATGCGCGTAGCGGTTTCCGTGAGGTTGTACGGAGCGAGTTCGGATTGCCGCGCCCAGGCGACATCGGTGACGTCGCCGCCGGCCCGCACTTGGCCGCCGATACGCTCGCAAAGATAATCGGCAATCACGAAGTGGTACCGCGGCCCGGAAGACTCCGCAGGGGTGGCGGAGTTCGCGTCCGGAGGATTTCCCGGAGAGATCCGCTCGAAAACTTCGATCAGCGGGCCGACGCGCACCTCCAGCCCGGTCTCTTCCAAGAGCTCGCGCGCCACGCCTTCGACCAGAGTCTCACCCAGCTCCAGCGTTCCGCCCGGAATAGACCATCGCCCCTTGAGCGGTTCGTTGCCGCGGCAGATGAGCAGCGTCCGGCCGTCTTCGATCACCACGCCGCCCACGCCCACCACAGGCCGCTCGGGAAATTCTCGTTTGGAAGTCATCGCTCGAATCGGAATAATGTCCTGGCCCCCGAGACGCGCGCCCGCGCTCCCGGCGGCGCCGCGTTTACCCGGATTTTACACGCGGCGGTATATAATACGCCGAGCCGGGGAAAGGTCTGCGTCTTTTTGCCGATCGCGTGGCGCGGTGCGAATTCCGCGAAGGAGGAAGGACCGTGGTACGGTGTCCCGAGTGTGCCGCAGAGATTGATGTGGATGAAGACGAAGTGGAAGAAGGCGAAATTCTGAATTGCCCCGAGTGCGAGTCCGAGCTCGAGGTGACGCAGGTCCACCCCGTTCATCTCATCCTCATCTCCGACGATCTCGACGACGAAGAAGAAAGCGAAGAAGCCGACGAGGACGACAAGGAAGGGGACGAGGAAGAAGAGGAAGACGAACAAGAAGAGGTGAGCTGAATGCCTTGCCGCTACAACTCCGCCGGCATCCGCTTCTCCATGTGGGCCGTGTAACGATTGTGAGGATATCCTCGCAGCTGACTTGGATACTCCCATTTGCCGGGCTTTTCGTCGGAGGGTGCGCTCCGCCCGCGCCGGGACTTTCCTGCCCGCCCGCGTTTGCCGCGCAGTCCCAGGAACCCCAGCCCTCCGCGGCCCCGCCTGCCGGACAGACTGCTCAGACACCGGAGAAAAACGAGAAAAGGAAAAAGCATTCCCACGAGCACGATTTTCTCTTGATTGGAACAGTATTTACCGAGAAGGGCTTTTCACTCGAAGGAGCCGAGTTGCATGTCCGCCGCATGACCGAGGTAAAATTCCGTTGGGAGGCGCGGTCGGATCGGCGCGGAGAGTTCGCCATTCGCGTGCCCCAAGGCGCCGACTACCAGATTATCGTTCTAGCAAAGGGCTTTCAGGGGCAGACACGAACTGTGGACGCGAAGGCGGGCGACCGTGAAGACTTGGTCTTCCGCCTCGTGCCTGCCCCCCGAGGAAAATCAAAATGACGCCGGTTTCGAGAATCGTCTGGGCGGTTCTGCTCGCGGCGCTGGCTTTTTTTTCCTGTGCATCGGCGCAGGATAAAAAACACGAGGCGCAATTGCGCGCGGTTCATGGAACGGTCCTCGACAAATCGGAAAACCCGCTGTCCGGCGGCATCGTGTTCCTGAAAAACATGCGCACCAAGGGCGTCACCACACACATCACCGGTGAGGACGGCGGCTACCGGTTCAGCGGGCTTGACCCCAACGTGGACTACGAAATTCACGCCGAAAAAGAAGGCGTCACTTCGATCACAAAAACGGTTTCCAGCTTCGACTCGCGCAAAGACATCGTCCTCAGCCTGAAACTTGACCGCAAGCGTCCCGAAAAGTAATTCCTCTATATTCCCGCGCTCCGATTCGGCGCGAGAATGCGAATCGCCCCCGGGACCACTTCGACCTCCACGGGAGCGGCGCCGATGATTTCTCCGTCGCCGTGGAAGGTGGCAGGACTCCCGGCCCGCAAGCACACTCGCCGCGCGGTAAAGCGCTGAATCTCCGGCATGCGTAAATCGCCGGTGCGCAGAATGCGCGGAATCAGTTCCAGGACCTGCGGCACGGTGAGCGCGCCGATGAGAACGAGATTGAGCAGGCCATCGTCCACGCGCGCATCGGGAGCGATCTTGACGCCCGCGCCGTAGGAAGGCGTGTTCGCTACGGTCGCAAACAGCGCGCGCGAGTGGACTCGGCGCGAACTCTGGCCGTCAAGCTCCGCTTCGACCTCGAGCGGCTGAAACGAAGCCAGCGCCCGGAGCGCTGAAGCGACATAGCGCGCTGCGCCCGGCAAACGCCGAAAAGGTCCCGCCGCCAGGCGCGCTGCTTCTGCGTCGAGCCCTAGGCCGCCCCCTCCGACGTAGCAGCGCGTGTGCCCCTCGGAAGTTCGCGCGCGCAACACGTCCACGGCACGCGGCGTCCCGTGAAGCATTGCATGCGCCGCGGCAACCGGATCTTCGGGAATTCCCAGCGCCGCAGCAAAATCATTCCCTCCGCCCGTGGGCAGCAGGCCGAGAACCGCATCCGTTCCGAGCCCGGCATTGGCGACGCATTGAAATGTTCCATCGCCTCCCAGGGCCACCACCAGCCGGCCGCCGGATTGCATAGCTTCGCGCGCGGTGCGCTCGAGTTCCGCGGCCCCGGGCGGCTCGACAAACTCAGCGGCAAAGCTCTGCGTCCTGAAATAAGCGGCCACGCGCGCTGCGGCCGCCTTCGCCCGGCCCGCTCCCGCGGCAGGATTCACCAGGACCAGAGCCGGGGACTGCTTCAGGTTATTCAAGGAAAGCCTCAAGGGCGTTCCAATGGTGCGTCGAACTGGAGCGAGACGCCGAAGGTTCGTTCAAACGCACGTGTGGACCCGGGGGACAACTCGGAAGGTTTGTTCGTCAAAGCCGGCAAATGGAATGGTGCCGGCGGGGGGAATCGAACCCACGGCCTAGGGATTATGAGACCCTCGCTCTCCCACTGAGCTACGCCGGCACGATGCCCAACCATGGTAAGGAGTCCTACGCGAAAGTGTCAAGCAACTCGAAGGAGAAGAAGAGCATACTCCCGGGGCGTGTTCACAATTTGAAGCTACTCGGGGTGTTGACGAGTAGAGCAAAAGTTCCGCCGTTCTAGTACTTCCGTACCGTTGACCGCACATACCGCAAAAACTATCCTCATCGCCGAAAGCTGGAATCGACTGGCTCGCCGGGTGGCGAAAAAACCTCCGGCAGGCCAAGGAGCGAGGGTGTATACCGTTTAGGCACAAGCCTATGAAATTTTTTGCTTGACGGCGAGAAAGCTGCCATAGTGCCTCTGTTGTAGTAGTCCGAACTCGGAGGCTCTATGAACAGGCGGCTTGCAGTAGTCGCTTTTGTGATGCTCGTCCTGACAGGTGCAATGGGCTTGCGCAACGCTCTTGGGAGTCAGTCGGTGACGGCTAACGGCTCGTCCCCGGCGCCAGTAATGGTGGCCAAGGACGGCGGAATGCCGGTACCGATGCCCTGGTAGACGCTAGGGTCTTCTAAGTCGTATGAAATAGGCCGCTAGCCGGACCAGGGCGCAGAAACGAGAACAGTGCCTGGTCCATTTCAATATTTCATTTGGGTCATTTGCTCCCTCCTGGAAGCAAGCGTGATAGTGTGTGCGCTTGCTAAACATTCCCTCCGGCGGTATCTACCTCTCGGTCTTTATGTGGGTGTTCGCCTGCTCAAGAGTGTCATCGGCGTGGGGGTTCTCACCCACTACGGATTTACCTCTAAGGAGTACATGTATTATTACTATTATGGCGACGCTCTACTGACGATCTGTCTTTATTTCGTTGTGCTGCACTTGTTCTTACATGTTTTTGATGAGATGGGGGCCGAGCGATATCTGCGGTTCGGCGCCTCGTTGTTGTTGGCCGGGACGGCCCTTTTTTCGTATCTGGCGGTACATGAGGCCAATAATAAGCTGATGACTCGGTTTGTTGCCGAAATGTCGCAAAACCTCTATTTTGTCGGCTTGGTTCTCACCTACGTCCTCTGGGGCGCAATGTTGAAGCTGCGCGAAAGCCGTACGCAACTCGTTCAACTGGTATTATCGCTTGGCATTCACTTCAGCGCTTTTGCGGCCAACTACGCCGTGGTAAACCTCCGTTTACACGCCGGGATACTCGTCTATCTGACCCAGCTCATCGGCATCTGGCTTCCGGCCGCCTGGACCTATACGCTGCTGCGAACTCCTGCCGACGCGCGTCTGGTGCCGGCTCGCCTTGCTACGGTGGTGACGCACCGATGATCGCCGGACTCATTCTCGCGGCTTCGTTGATTGCCCTGCTGCAGTTCTTCATTTTCTACTGCCGCTCGGTCATCGCTTCCTCGAGCACGCAGGTGCTTTCGGTGCAGACCCGCGACGTCACCGGTATCGTTGACGCCCGCGTGGGCGGTGACGATTTCGACCGCATTCTCGAACTCGTGCAGCTCTGTCCGGAGCGGCGCGAAGACCGCCTTCCTATTCGTTTCATCCATGCGTACTACGAGCTTCTGAATCTTCTGCGCCTCACGTTCGCGCGAATGTTTCCCGATGTCGGCGCGTGGACCGAGCGGGAGCGCGGCGGCTGCGCCTATTTTGCCGCTGTGACGCTGGACCACCGTATTGCCTTCAGCCGTAATTTGATGGCCCAACAGATGTCCGATCATTTCTGAGCATTTCCGCGCGGCGTCTTCTCTTTTTCATCCCCGGTTATTCGATACGCCACATCCGTGCGAATGCTCTTCCTTCCCTCAAGGCTCGTGCTAGACTTTCCGCGTCCCCCCGAGTGCATCGGGTGTGGAACCGTCCGCAGCGCAAAACGGACCGGTGATCAAAACTTGCACGCAGTGTGGCGCGGTGCCGCAAGCACGGACAAGTCTGTGTTGCTTCTGCGATGCGCCTCTGAGTCCCACTCAAGAAACTCTCCCCTCGTCCCCGCAGCACGGGGCGCCAACCGAGGGGAACCTTGCCCTTGACCCTGCCTGGAAGCGCGAGCTGGCTCGGCGCGTGGAAGCCTATCGCGCGCGGCACAAGCGGTCACATCCGAGCGTGCACCAGGGCGCGCTCCAATTTGGAGACCTCGAGCGCGAAGCTGGCGCGGTTCATGCCCCTGCCACTTCGCACCGGGCCGCGACGGCCTTATACCTTGAACTTGAGCAGGTGGATTGCGAACACAGTCCCACCGAAGCTGCCGAGGAATTCGCCTTCGCCATCGGCATTGGCCGGCGGCCTATTTCTTCTCTGAACCCTGCGGAGGAGGCTAGCGCCCGCCGGGTTGAGATCGATCTCACCGGACCGGGTGCCACTGCTTCGGACGAAACGGCCCACCCGGAAACTGCAGCGCACCGTCCGGCGGGCGCGCGCGCAGATTCGCCTTATTTCCCGGTAGCCTCTTTTCCCGAACGCTGCCTTGCCGGAGCTTTCGACATCGTGTTTCTGCTGTTTGCCTATGGCGGGTTCTTGACGCTGTTTGGCTCCCTCGGCGGCCATTTCAGCTTCAGCAAGTTCAGCGTGGCAGTGTATGCCGCATCGCTGGGCCTGTTTTACGTGCAGTATTTCGCGCTGTTCACGATCTTTGGCGGCGCAACTCCCGGAATGATGCTGCGCCAGCTCCAGGTGGTCAGCTTCGATGGCGACGCGCCCGGCGCACGCCAACTCTTGCAGCGCAGCTTTGGCTACGTGGTTTCCGGCGGCACATTCCTCCTCGGGTTTCTCTGGTCACTTTGGGATGAAGACCGGCTGACCTGGCAGGACCGCATTTCGCGGACGCATCTCACGCAACTCGGCGCGGTGCTCGCCGCCGACCCGCTGGGCGGGCCGGCTGACGCGCAAGGCGCCGTTCACAATAATCCTCACTGATCATTGATTTGGTTTGGGGCAGCGGCGAGCCTTGGACTAATCCCTGGGAATTCGCGCGGAGCGGCCCGCAAACACGGCTAGCCGCCGAGCGGAGGCGCCCTGCTTGGAGCAGTGCAACTTTGCGCCGCACGTAATGGCTTTGCGCGTTGCGGCAAGCGGCGCGTCATCGTGAAAAACGGCGCGGTTTCCCTCCCGTTCCACGCCGAGTTGTTTCCACAACGCGGCCAGGTCCGCGCCGCCGGGCTTATCCTTCATTTTGTCGTAAAGCGGCGTCAGGACAGAGACCCCCGTTGCGCGGTCGCCCACGCGCAAGGCTTTCTTCAAATCCCAATCCTGGCGAATATCTCCCCCGGCGCTGAGAATTCCGCGCAAGGCATCCTCGAGCCCCTTCCGGTTTTTCGTCCGGCGATGAATCTCGACGTCGGCAAGCAGGCAGAACAACGCGCCTCCCCAGTACGTCCTTCCCCAGGTGTGGGTGTTGTCGAGTCCTTCGTCTCCCGGCTCCGGCAGGCCTTGGGGCACGTCCCGGATCAAGTCCGACCACATTTGGGAGGCGTCCAGGCGCCCCGCCCGGACTCGCGCAATCGGCTCCACGTACGTCGCGATGCCCTCTTCGATCCAGTGGTGCTTGTCCCCCACCGAAGGGAACGTCAAATGGACCATCTCGTGTGTCATGATCCAGTCCGAGTTGAACTCCGCCGAAGTTGTCTCTTTTCCCACGCGAATCATGATGGTTCCGCCGTCTCTTCCGTAGGTTCGGCCGCCCCGTATGCCTCTTCCTTCGTAAGCTCTGATGTGGATCGAGAGGTGCGGAAGAGGATAGCGGCCGTAGTAGGCAACAATGGATTCCGCGGCGGCGCGAACCCAGGACACCAAGTCCTCCTGGGGAGCTCCCGCAGGTTCGCCATCCATCACCATGTCAATTCGAGATTCGCCAATCAGGACGGAGGAGACCATTGCACCCGGCAGAGCCCTTTGCGCTGAAAACGCTGGAGCAAACATCCCCAGACAAACACAAGCGGCCAAAATTAGAACAGGTAGGGAGCGAGCCATCACGTCCGCCAAAAGCGTAGCGCAAGCCCGTTCATTTCAATTCGACGCTCTCGGCAAACAGATCGTTTCCTCGCGATTCTTCTACTGCTTCCCGGCAAAGCGTTCCAGCAGACTGTCCGCGGAAATTTTTCCCGCTCCGAAAACTAGAACCAGCAACGCTGCGAAGAGGAATGTATAGGGATCGGCATTATAAAATTTGCCCGGGTCGGAAAGAAACGAGAACAACGCTTCCCGGTCCGCCACGATATAGGCCATCGCCATGTCTATCGTGATCACCAGCGCGACGGGCCGGGAGAGAAAGCCAATCGCGAGTAAGATGCCCCCTAGGAATTCCACAGTTGCGATAAACACGGCCGTCGGACAGGGCGCCGGCAAACGCAGGCTGGAGAAAAAGTTGCTTACTTTTTCCAGGTTGTGAAGCTTGCCCCATCCATTTTGCGAAAGCTGCCACCCCCAGTACAAACGCACAACGAGCAGCAGCGGCGATTGCAGCGCAGACACCGCTTTCACGAACAAGGTGTGGAGTTTTTGAATTTGAAGCAAGGCGCTGTTCATGCGTGGCGTCGGATCCTTCCGGCAGCGGGCCTCAGGATTTCGGCGAATCGCTTTCCGGGCGGCAGAACCACCCCAGCGTCGCAAAGATGCGGAACCACTGCTCCACGCTGGACGGACGTTCCGCAGGAGGCATCGCGCTTCTTCGGAATCCGAATTCGATGGCTTGGCTGAGGGACTTTCCCTGGTGAATCGCGCTCAACATGCCGAATGCTTCGCGATCGAGCCTGCGGAAGTACACGGAGTAGTCCACGCGATGTACGGCGAGATGCACGGGTGACGGTTTCAGCCGCGCGACCGCGAGCACGCGCTTCCGCTTGCGGCGCTCGTTGAAGGCATTGCTGGCGAAGTCGCTATCCTCGTCGTCTTTGACCTCCAGGAGCAAGTCGTCCACCGGATAACGCAGGTCCAGGAGCTGCACGTACGGTTGCAGTCTCAGCCGAAGACGGCGCCCCGGTGTCTGCGGAATATCCTCTGGCAGGAGGGAAGGCTCGGCCTTCCCGTCGAACGCTTCGATGTCGGCCCATTCCAGGCGCGCCATATCCACCGCCAGCGCCTGTCTCGAGCCTCCCCACGAGGGATGTCTTCGCAGCCATCCCTCGAGCCGCGACCCCAGGTCGCGCTGGGAAAACGATTGTGAAGGACAATCCGTCAGGTACGCCTTGGCCATGGCCTCGAAGCGGCGGTCCCCCAGCACCGCGCGCAATCCGGGAAAGTCTTCCATCAGGTTGGAGAGGACCCTGAACCAGTATTGCTTGTTATAGATTTCCAGGCGTTCGAACGAAGTCAGGCGGTCGTTGGGCTTGATGAACTGCGCCGCAACGGCGCGCATGGGCCGGCCATTCGGCGCAACCCGGCGCATGTGCTCCGACGGCGTGAGCGGCGTCATCACCGCCCGCGCCATCCTTCGTTGCAGGCTCAGCAGACTCATACGGCAGCCGCCAGCGAAGCGCTTGCCAGGAACCGGTCGGCCTTCAGCGCCTCGTTGTGAACCTCCTTAAACGGCGGGATGCTGTCGTCCCATTCGAGCAGCGTCGCCGTATGGCCCACGCGCTCAATGGCGCGGGCATAGAGATGCCACACCGGGTCAATCACCGGATGGTCGTGGGTGTCCAGAATATATTTTTGATATTTCGAATGCCCGGCGATATGGATTTGCGCCACGCGCTCGGCGGGGACGCTGTTCACGTAGGTAAAGGGGTCAAAATTGTGATTGCGCGACGATACGTAGATGTTGTTCACGTCCAGCAGGATTCCGCAATCAGCCCGCTCCACCACCTCGTTCAAGAACTCCCACTCCGTCATTTCCGAAACGTGAAACTCCGCATAGCTGCTCACGTTTTCCACCACCACAGGCACTTCCAGAAAATCCCGCACCTCGCGGATTTTCTGCGACGTGATCTTTGCCGCCTCGAACGTGTAGGGCATGGGAAGCAGGTCGTGCGTGTACCGCCCGTCCACGCTCCCCCAGCACAGGTGGTCGGAAAGCCACGGGGTCTTCGTGCGTCTTACCAGCTCTTTCAACCGGCGGAGATGTTCCCGGTTCAGGGGCTGCACCGAGCCGAAATACATCGAAACGCCGTGCTGCACCACCTTATATTGCTCGAGGATCTGATCGAGGATGTGCATCGGGCGCCCGCCGCCAATCATGAAGTTTTCCGAGATGATTTCGAACCAGTCCACCACGGGCTTTCGGCTCAAAATATGATCGTAGTGAGGAGCGCGTAGCCCGATACCGATGCCGTATTCTGTAAATCCGTTAAAGCGATTGGCGGGCATAAGAATGTCCTCGGAGCTTTATCAACCTTGAAGGAAGGAGGACCAGCGAACAGCCACCGGTCCTCCTCACAACGGGAGAAACCCCGGTTATGACGACTTCTCCATGGGCTTGCCGTCGGTCCTGCACTCCCCCTTGCCTTTACAGTCGTTCTTGCCTTTGGTGGTCCCGCAGCCGCCCTTGCCCTTGCAGGAGTTTTGACCCTTGCAAGCGTGCTTTTCCTTCACCTTGTCTTTGTCCTTGTCCTTGTCTTGCGCGTTCTGCGAAGACTTCAGACTCGGAAGAAGTGTGGAAGCTTGCACAGATGCGCCGGTGCCGGCGAGCAGCCCCGCCAACGCCGCACTGGCCATCAGCACCTTCTTCGATTTTGTCATCGTTGCCATTCCCTCCCGTTCGTTTGAGTTTGAAGTACGACCTTTCCTTCAGACAGTAGGTCATCCCAAAGCAAGTGGATGAGCGGTCGGACGCAGTCAATTTACGTACGGGCTAGGTGTCGGCCCCGGAGGGATCCCCGGAGCCGAAGCGGGAGCATAGACCAATTCTTCCGGCCATTCAACAGATACCTGCGCGGCCACGAGGCACGCCACACATCCACCCGCTTCGCGCGTCTCTGGGATCAGTCAGCAGGCGCGAAGATACGCCAAGATAGGAATGCGGCGAGCAAGTGTCGAGGACCAGAGGTGTGTTCCTCTGGTCCCCTGGTCAGAGGAGAAACTCCCGTTACGACTTGGCCATCGGTTTGCCGTCGGTCCTGCACTCCCCCTTGCCCTTGCAATCGTTCTTGCCCTTGGTGGTCCCGCAGCCGCCCTTCCCTTTACAGGAGTTTTGGCCTTTACAGGCGTGCTTATCCTTCTTGACCTTGGTTCCCTTCTTGCCGGACTCGCTCTTAGTGGTCTTGTCCTTGTCGCCGCCGGCTTGCGCCATAGCGTAGGTGCCCGAGAGCATCCCCGCCAGCGCGGCACCGGCAATTAACACCTTCTTTGACTTTGTCATGTTTCGCATTGCCTCCAATTCGGTTGAATTTGAGCCCCAGCTGTTCTTTCAGGTAGTGCCAAAAGCTCTTTTAATGTGTGGTTGTTTTTGGTTAGAACATCCACCGGGTCTGTTGCCAGCCCCGGGTGGCTCCCAGCGAGCCGACGGGGAGCATAGACCAATTCCCCGCCCCCATGCAATAGAAAGATTCAAATTCAACTCTATGCAGGCTTATAGGCACACGCTGCTGAAATGCGAGGAGTTTTATCTGGATTTCGAACAGACTTAGTACTAGAGTTGCTCGCCGTCGCGGTGTTTACCGTGACCATGGTGTCTTTTCGGATTCCCTTCAGAAACTAATTTTCGTAAATTTTCTGTTGGAAGGAGAGATTCAAGCATGAAAAAACTTGCGTTCCTAGTTTTGACAGTTCTTTGCTTCAGCGTCGTCACGGTCGCTTCCGACGACGATGTTACAGTCCTCACCGCCAGCCTCCGTGGTGTCAATGAAGTGCCGGCGGCCAATAGCGATGGCTCCGGCACATTCCGGGCTATCATTCACGAAGACGGGACCATCACCTTTACAGAAACCTTTAACAACCTCACCGGCAGCCCGCTCGTGTCGCATATCCACTTCGGCGAAATTCACGTCGCCGGTGGCGTGATGATCTTTCTGTGCGGCGGTGGCGGACAGCCAGCCTGCCCGGCGGTCAGTTCGGGAACAATCGACAACGGCACGATCGCAGCAGCCAATGTGGTTGGACCCACAGGGCAAGGGATCACCGCTGGTGATCTCGTGAGCGCTCTGCGCGCCATTCGCCAGGGAGCTGGTTATGTGAATATCCACACGACGAAATTCCCCGGGGGCGAAATTCGCGGCCAAGTCATTGTCCACCACGGCGACGAGGAGGGTGGCGACAAGTAAGCTCCGTTTATCTGCACAGAAGAAAGCCCCGTTCCGGCGGGGCTTTCTTTTTGCAACGGCATGCTAGGATAAGGCATGGCAGTCCGTAGGAGCACCTCAAGACGGAACCTCGGAGCTTAGCCGGCAATGAAACGTCTAATTCTCGCCAGCTCATTTGCCCTCGTTTTTGCGGCGCACGCCTATTCCCAGAGCGCGCCGAAAGCCCCGCCGGAATACTCTATCGAAGCCATTCGTTACGCCATGTTCCCGCAGTTTCCCGTGTCTGCCCTGGTGATGGGCGCGCCCAAGGACGAAAAGCTCGACATCGCCATGGTCTTCTGGCTGGTGCGCGGTGGTGGACGCACGATCCTGGTGGACAGCGGCTTCCACCGCGCAAAGTGGCTCAAACTCTTCGCCATGAAGGATTACCTGCCCCCGGATGAAGCTGTCGCGCAAGCCGGCGTCAAGCCCGAGGATGTCACCGACATCATTATCACTCACGGTCACTGGGACCACATGGGCGGCATTGACCTGTTTCCTCGCGCCAACATCTGGCTCCAGCGGCAGGAATTTCAGTATTACGTGGACGAGGCATTCCAGCCCGGCGGCGGACGCCTCGGGGTTGACTCCGAAGACCTTGCCGAGCTTGTCCGCATTGCCCCGGCTGGCCGCGTGCACTTGGTGGATGGCGACGATGTCGAAATCCTCCCCGGCATCCGCGTCTATACCGGCGCGCGCCACACCTACGCGTCGCAGTACGTTCGCGTCGCGGGAACTCCAACCTATGTCCTCGCGTCCGACAATTGCTATCTTTACCGCAATCTCGATACGCATGCCGCGAGCGCCACGTTTTCAGAGGCCGATCGCCCGGCCAACATCAAGGCGCAAGAACGCATGGTGCAACTCACCGGCGCCAAGGAACGTGTCGTCCCCGGCCACGATGCCCTCCAGTTCGAGCGCTTCCCAACCACCGGTCGCATCGCCAAAATCAAGTAAGGCGTGGGATGTTCTTTTGAGATTCACGGCACCAGGAAGGTACAATAGCAGGTAGCGGCAAAGCGCAATGGCCTCGCCATTTAACATTATCTCGAATTCACTGGTGCCCCCGGCCCCTCCGATGGAAGTGCATCCGCGCCCTCCCTGGCTGCGCGTGAAATTCTTCGGCGGGCCGAACTATCAGGACCTGAAGCGCATCATGCGCGTGCTCAACCTGCACACCGTCTGCGAGAGCGCGCGCTGCCCCAACATGGGCGAGTGCTGGGAGCATGGCACGGCGACGTTCATGATTCTCGGGGATATTTGCACGCGCGCTTGCGGGTTCTGCGCGGTGCCTTCGGGCAAGCCGGTTGGACCGCCGGATGAAGAAGAGCCGTTTCGAGTGGCGGAGGCCGTGGCCAAGATGGGTTTGCGTTACGCGGTCGTGACTTCCGTGAATCGCGACGACCAGCCGGACGGCGGCGCGCACATTTTTGCGCGCACCATTGAGGAGATTCGCCGCCGCGTTCCCGGCTGCAAAGTGGAAGTGCTGATTCCAGATTTTCGCGGTGACTGGAACGCGCTGGACGTCGTTCTTGCCGTGCGGCCGGATATACTCAACCACAATACGGAGACCGTGCCGCGGCTTTACCGTCAGGTGCGCAAAGGCGCAGTGTACGAGCGTTCGCTGGAGCTTCTAAAGCGGTCCAAGCAAGCACATCCGGAAGTTCCGACCAAGACGGGGCTGATGCTCGGCCTGGGAGAAAAAAAGGATGAAGTTCTCGCTACCATGCGGGACCTCGCCGCGCAGGGGACTAACATCCTTACACTCGGACAGTATCTGCAGCCCACTCGCGAGCATCTACCCATCGTTCGTTACGTTCATCCCGATGAATTCGCCGAATACAAATTCCTCGGCGAAGCTATGGGCTTCAAGCACGTCGAAGCTGGCCCGCTCGTGCGCTCTTCCTACCACGCCTTCGACCAGGCTGAATCGGCAGCTAAATAATATTCTCAAAAATTGAGCGCGCCTCAAATGATTTCTCTTCTGTACCTCGTACGACAAACGGGCACGCATGCTCGCGGATTTTGAGCTACTTTGGCGTGGCCGTGGACCAATCCGTGAAGGGCACGGCGCGGCCGCCGCGAACCACCGTTGGGATGATGTGGTCAAAGCCCTTGTGGTCTTTTGCGGAATAATCCAATTTCAGTTGCGGCCCCAGCCCTATATCGAGTTCGTGGATCGATTCGATGCCTCGAATCAGCCCTTCG
>DASWCG010000246.1:0-6485 GCA_036390175.1 Candidatus Acidiferrales bacterium
CGCGTCAACCGCTTCTTTTCAAGCCGTACCTTATATTTCCCTGTACGCTGCCACAAAAGCTTTCGATTTGCTTTTCGCCGAAGGCCTTGCCGAAGAGATGAAACCCTACGGGATCCGTGTCTGCGCGCTTTGCCCGGGCTCGACGGAGTCCGAATTCCACATTGTTGCCGGCCAGCAAAAATTCAAGCGCCATGCCGAGACCGCGGAAAAAGTCGCGCGCACAGGGCTGAAAGCTCTGGCCGCCGGCAAAAGCTACGTCATCTCCGGCCTCGGAAATTACCTTGGCGCTCACGGCGAACGCCTCGTCCCTCGCCGCTTCGTAACCAAAATCGCCGCTGGCATGTTCAAGCCCCAGAAAAAGTAGAAATCGTTTTGAAGTTCCGCTCGAATTCGCCGTCGCCGTCCCGACCGTTACGCTAATCAGCCCGGTGGTCGCGCCCGTGGGTACCGTTGTGGTCAGGCTGTTGGCCGTCGCCGCGGTTACCGTGGCTGTGCTGCCATTGAATTGCACGGTGTTGGCGCTGGGCGTGGCGCTGAAGTTTTGCCCTTGAATGGCTACGGTTTGTCCAACGCTGCCTTGTGCTGGGCTAAAACCAAAAATCGCAAGCGCGCTCGGGGAGGACGTGGTTCGCGTGATCGAAAGCAGATTCCCAACCGCATCATAGTTGTAGGTGGCCACATTCCCGCTTGGATCGACGACGGTCGTCAATCTTCCCAAAGCGTCATAAACATATTGGACGGAGTCGCTCTGCGCCCACAGAGGAGACGCAATTCCGAGAATGAACAAGAAGATTAGGCCCGTAAGCCTTTTCCTTTGCATCATCGAATTCTCCACCGCTCTCTACTCAATCACTGCAAGGCGTATCCGTCCGAAGTTGCCCGCTTTTCTGGTGCCACTATCTATTCACAATAGAAAGAAAATAACTAACAATCTCTTCAAGTTTGTTAGGGTCGCCCGCCCCGACGAACTGCAACTCACGTTTGGAACACATTATCCAATCGGACTCGCTCGCCCTCGTTCTAATTCCCTTAAACGTGGCATCCTCCCACTTTGTGCCCTTCAAATCTATCTTGACGTGCCATCCCGGGTTATCAGTGGAAACTATGCTTACGCCGAATTGGTGTTCCCAATCGCCGTCACATTGTTTCGCGTACCAGTCTTGAAGTCTCTGCAATACGGTCTTCAATTCTTGGGCCTGCTGCATGTCATCCTCTTTGTCCAATGTGGCTCCGGCTTTCCTCCATATCTCCGTCCATCATGCCGATCCCGGTGGAAGCCTGAACAAGCTCGTATGCGGTTTTCTCCCCTGTAATGATCCAGCTACTCCGGGATTTACCCCTGGGAACAGGTCACTCGGGAGAGGCTGATTAGGGTAGTGATACTCAATTCCCTTCAAAAAGTCATCGGGCGTGGCAGGTCTGACCCAATCTTTTGCGGCTCCCGGAAACCTCCACCAGTTAGAACCTTCAAACGGTGGCAATGGGTCGTGAACATGCGGTGTAGGGATCTCCTCAAGATCAGGATTAGTGTGTGGAGGCCCTTGCATATCTAGTCGGCCACCATCGGGCAAGTCGAGTGAATTTTTTCCACCACTCACTCTGAGCCCTTCTTCCAAGAGAGCGGGGTCAATGACGGGCGGCGTCTCCAGGAAGATAAATACCTGCTCGCCTGACGGATCTATAAGGTTCGTCGGGTTGTCGTACGTATGTTCATAGAGATTGACTGTATTCCCCTGGTAGCCGATTGGGTCTTCGGAAATAAACCTTTGTAGAGTCGCTGAATAGTATCTGGCCCGATAGAAGTAGAGGCCTGTAGCGTCAAGTTCGCGGCCAGTGTAGGCAAAGGTGTTGGTCGTGGTTGCTCCGCTGACTGCGGTGTTGCCAAACGGCTCGAAGGTGTAGGAAGTTTGGACCGCCCCTGTGGAATCCGTCAGCGCGAGCGTGCTGCCGAGCGCATCGGTCAGGAAATTGCGCGTGCCTGCCGAATCCGTGCGCTGGAAGTACTCGTCCACGCCGCCGGTGAGCAGATTCGCCGATGCCGTCGTGCCGGAGATTTCCTGGACAGGGTTTGCCCCGTCGTAGACATATTGCGTCGTTCCGCCAATGGTCTTGCTGACGCGGCGGCCGAACGGATCGTACTGAAAACTTGCGGGCGCTCCACCGCTGATGGTTACCAATTGGTTCCGCGCGTTCCAGGTGTAGCTATTCGTTCCGTCGCTGGTCAGGTTGCCGTTGGCGTCGTACGTGAGGGTCGCGCCTTTCCATTGGGTGAGCTGATTGTTGGCATTGTACGTAGCCGCCGAAGCCGCCTGCGGCGTACCTGTCCGCGCGTAACTTCCGCCAACGCCCGTGCGCCGCCCCGCCAGATCGTACGCGAACGTGAGGTTGCCAAGCGTGTTCGTTCCAAGCATGTAGGTGACGCCGGTCAATTGCGACAAGGCATCGTAACCGTAGTTCAAGGTGACGTTGTTCGGCAGGGTCAGCGAAGTTCTCCGGCTGTCATTGTCATATCCGAACGAAACGTTCGCACTTCCCTGGCTGATCCGCGTCAGCCGATTGGCGTTGTCATACGCCGAGATTACGAAATCCAAGTTGCTGAGCATTCTTACTTCCATCATCATCCTGTCATCTCATCAAATTCGCCCAAGCGGTTTATTTGTCTGCCGCCCGCGGCAGCTTCGCCACTGCTTCCTCAGAGGTATCAAGAACTAGTTCTGCGGCTCGGCGATGACCCCGTAGCTTTCGAATTTTCCATAGCTTCGCTTCTCTGCCACACACGTCATAGATCAACATGAGAGATCCCGACGTGGCGCTTTTGATGTCCCCCGGTCCCGGAATTGCTTCGCCAATAGGGTGGGAATGGAATATGCCAAGCACTCTCCTACCCCGTTTCTTGGCGCGATCCTTAACAGATTGGTAGACATCTTGTTTGATCAGAAACTGGCCTGGCTGCAATGTTTGATTGCGAAGATGGATAAGTTCTAGCTGAAAACCGTCTTGGGAAAGAATCACGCCGCACACCTCCTTGTGACCTGACTTCTGTTTTCTTTCCGCGAGTGTGCGCAGCCTTCTCAACTCGCCTGGGGATATTTGATACGAGTGATTTGATTTCATGTTAAGAACTAGTTCTCTCTTTCCTCCAGGGAGAACGACGGGAGCCCATCTCGGGACATGGCCATTCGCGTAACAACATTCCGACTTCACACTTCGACCAGCCTGAACTACATCAGATTGAAAATACCCAAGGTTTGCTATAAGCCTTTCATTGCTCGCCACACTTTCTGCCCGCCATCGAGGTGCAAGGGTCGTTTATTCCTGGGAGTCCTGGGAAGAAATCTTTCTTGTCCGCGCCATGTTTCCTCTGTGCGGGTCGCCTGCGTAATTCCTTCAACCGGCGCCTTATGGCTTCCCTTTCCCGTTGGGAGAGAGTCTCGTCTAGTAGCCGCCTCTCCAGTTCAGCGATTGTTGCCGCTAATGCTTCTGGGCTAGTGTAGCCAATATCATCACCCCTAAGGTCGGCATTCTTGAGAGCCTGCGCAGCTTTATACGCAGCAACTGCGGCAGCGGTCGCTATTGTTAGATCGACAAGAGCTCCGATTATTGCGCCGCCGAGACATCCTTCCGGCCCGAGCAAGCAACCTGCTTCGCCTAAAGCAAGCGTGGCTCCTTCCTCGCCCTGCGGGTCGACCTCGTCTGTTGGACTGTTATCCGCATAAGCGTAGAAATTGATTCCGCCCCAAAACTCAATCGGATCCTCGCTGATGAATCTTTGCAAAGTCGGCGAATAGTACCTGGCGCGGTAGAAATAGAGGTTGCCAGCATCGAGTTCGCGGCCAGTGTAGGCAAAACTGTTGCTTGTCGCGCTGCCAGCTACGCTAGTGTTTCCGAACGGCTCGAAGGAGTAGCTGGTCTGAATCGTACCTGTGCCGTCTGTGAGGCCCAGTGTGCTGCCGAGAGCATCCGTTAGGAAACTCCGCGCTCCCGCCGAATCCGTGCGCTGGAAGTATTCGTCCACGCCACCGGTGAGCAGATTCGCTGATGCCGTCGTGCCGGAGATTTCCTGCACGGGATTTATCGCGTCATAGAGATACTGTGTGGTTCCACCAATCGTCTTGCTGACGCGGCGGCCGAACGGATCGTACTGAAAACTCGCGGACGCTCCGCCGCTAATGGAAACCAATTGGTTCCGCGCGTTCCAGGTGTAGGTATTCGTTCCGTCGCTGGTCAGGTTGCCGTTGGCGTCATACGTGAGGCTCGCGCCTTTCCACTGCGTGAGCTGATTGTTGACATTGTAAGAGGCCGCCGAAGCCGCCTGCGGCGTACCTGTCCGCGCGTAACTTCCGCCAACGGCCGTGCGCCGCCCTGCCAGATCGTACGCATACGTGAGGTTCCCGAGCGTGTTCGTCCCGAGCATATACGTGATGCCCGTCAATTGCGACCCAGCTTCGAAACTGTAGATGACCACAACACCATTCGGCAACCGTAAAAGTGTCCCACAGTCATCGGCGCAGCAGTCGGCGGTCATCTTTTCGCCCCCATCCACCGATGGGGCCCCGACACTTGGCAGCCTTCGTCCGCGTCTAACCTCATGTGAAAACAAGGACTTTCAAGCCCTCCATCCCAGTGAATGCCTCAGGCGGGAACTTTTTCAGGACGCGCCGGGAAGTGATAGACGAGAGCCGCCAGAACGTCTTACCAGGAGAGATGAGGATCGCGGAGCAAGAGAGAGACAACGTTCTGTTGCGGCGCGCCGCCAAGGGCGATGAGGAGGCTTTCACGCTCCTATACCGGCGGCACCAGGCGGCCATGTACCGCTTTGCGCTGCGCATGACCGGAAACACTTGGGCCGCGGAAGAGATTGTGCAGGACGTTTTCATGACCCTGATGCGCGATCCGAAAAAGTATGACGTTGCGCGCGGGGCGCTCGGAGCGTTCCTTTATGGAGTGGCGCGCAACCGCGTGATGAAACACCTGGAACGTTTGCCGCGCGAAATTCCGCTCGAAGAAAAAAACGAAGACGGCACGGGCTCAGGAATTGTCTTGCAGGACGCGTCCACGCCGGCGGCGTGGGCGGAAAAGCGCGAACGCATGCAGCAAGTGAGGGCTGCGGTGCTGGAATTGCCCGTGGAGTTTCGGGAAGCTGTGGTGCTGTGCGAGCTGGAAGAAATGAGTTACGAGGAAGCGGCGCAAATGGCCGGGTGCCCGATTGGGACCATTCGTTCGCGGCTGCACCGCGGACGGGCTTTGCTGATGGCCAAACTCGAAATGTTTCGCGACGTGCCCCGTCGCGCGAGCGCGGCGCGATGAAAAAAGCTTTGAGATTTGTTGGCCGCTTGCCGGTCACTAAAAATGTTGGCCGTATTACGGCCGCCAGGAATATTGGCCGCTTCATGGCCACAATGAGCAATGGATGTGCGAGATGAACTGCGAAGAATTTGAAGCCATTGGATTGGACGCGGAGCGCGACGCTACCTTGAGCGAAGTTGAGCGCGTGTCGGCGCGTGAGCACGCCGGCACTTGTTCTCGGTGCGCGGCTTTGCAGGATTCCTGGCAGGCGGTTGGAATTGACCTGCGCGCGTTCGCGGAAGACACTGCCCTGGCGCAAGCGCCCGCGCGCGTGGAAATGCGTTTGCGGCAAGAGTTCCGCACGCAGCATGTGACGTTGAAAGCGCAGCGCGCGGCCGTGGTGACCGCGTGGGCGCTGGCCGCTGCGGCCGTGCTGGCCGGCGCAGTGAGCTGGCGCAATTGGCGCCACAGTCAGCACGAAGTGGCTGCGAACCATTCGAATTCCGCGCCGGCCGCGGGCAGTTCCCCGGTGAACAATTCCGTCGCCGGAGCGAATCGTGAAACCGCTGCCGCGGTTTCGAATGGATTGCCGCAGCGTCGTTCGGCTGGAGCTGCCAGTTCTGAAACGCTTGTGGCTGACAACGAACTGAGCGGCTTCACGTTTTTGCCCGGAGCCTTCGCCGCGGATACCGATGACGCCGCGATTCTGCGCGTGCGCCTGCAGCGGGGCGCGCTGGGCGCTCTGGGCCTGCCTGTGAACGAAGAGCGCGCCAGCGAATGGATTCAGGTGGATTTGCTCGTCGGCGGTGACGGATTGCCCCAAGCGGTGCGGCTGCCGCAATAACAAGTTCGTAGAGAGCGAGGCGCTCTTGCCGCGCTTCGGGAAGGAACACAGCGATGAGAGCAGCGGCCTTTGGGGGGAAGTTGAAGCCGGCGGATGGAACAGAGCTGAAGGAACCGAAGGGGCCGGTTGGAGAAATGATTGCGCAGTTGAAGAAGGGACTGGCTGCAATCGCATTAGCAAAGAGTTCGCAACAGTTCGGGAGAGAAGAGGAGATAAAATAATGATTCAGAGAGTATGCACAAGGCTGCTCCTCGCCGGGATACTGGCAGGGGCCGTTGAGTCGTTGCGGGCACAGGACCAACCCCCTCCGCCATTCCCGCCGGAAGCACAGATTGCCGGCGCGGCGGGCGTAACG
>DASWCG010000247.1:0-20952 GCA_036390175.1 Candidatus Acidiferrales bacterium
CGACGCCTCCAAGTACGGCGAATTTTCCCCCGCGCCCTATCTCGACGTCACCATTCCCAGCATCGCCGACGCCTCGCTCGCCCCCGCCGGCCAGCATGTCATGTCCGTGTGCATGCAGTACGCCCCGTTCAAGCTGAAGAACGGCGCCTGGCCCAGCCGGCGCCAAGCCCTCGCGGATACCGTCGTCAAAACGCTTTCCACCTACGCGCCCAATCTTCCGGAGCTGGTTCTCGCCGTTCAGGTCATCACTCCGCACGACCTCGAAGAAACTTACGGCCTCACGGGAGGCCACATCTTTCACGGCGAACTCGCCCTCGACCAGCTCTTCACCTTCCGCCCGCTGCTCGACTGGGCGCGCTACCGCACTCCCATCCGCGGCCTCTATCTCTGCGGCTCGGGCACGCATCCCGGCAACGGCCTCACCGGCGCTTCCGGCGCCAACGCCGCCCGCGAAATCATCCACGACCTCCGCTAGCGTATGTAGCGCCCGCTTTCGAATTAGTTTTGGTTTGCGCCTTGCTTCACTTCACTGTTGTGGTGAAGACCTCCTCCATGATGCCGCGGCCGCGCCCGCAGGTCGGGTCGCCGGCCCGCTCCGTGTTGCGCCGGCTGTCCGTCCAGATGGGGTGCACCACGCCGCCGAACGCCGCGACGCCCTCGTAGTCGCCTTGCTGGTTGCCGTAGTTGATGCTAGGGCAGGGGAAGATGCCGCCGCAGTCGTGCTCGTTCGACTTCGCGTCGGTCACGCGGAGGCTCGGGCCGAAGGTCACGCCGTCGCCTTGCGACAGGAAGATGTCGGTCTCGAACTTCTTGCCGGTGCTGTCGTTGCGCGTGTCGTAGAACGAGACATTGACCGCGCCGGTCACCGGGTCGGTGGCGAGCCACTGGTTGAAACGATCCACTCCGCCCAGCGACTCCGCGACCCTGCTCCGCGGCGACCACGTTGCGCCCTGGTCGTCGGATACGCTGGCGTAGATGTCGGTGTCCAGACCATCCGGCGTCAGGTCCATCCAGGCGCAGCTGATGCGGCCCCGTTGCGAGCCCATGGAGCGGTCCGCATCGCAGGCCGGATACACCAGCGCGCGGCGGCTGAACTCCGCCGGAATGCCGATGTCGAAGGGGATGCGCTTCGCCGCGATCACCACCGGCGTGCCCCAGGTGACGCCGCCGTCGAAGGATGAATTGAAGGTGATCGTGTTGGCCGCGATGTCGTTCCAGGCGGCGTACACCTGCCCCTGCGGCCCGGTGGTGACGGTCACGCCGATCGCGTTGCCGGGCCCGCTCGGGTTGTCGATGCGCGTGGTGGTAAAGCTGAGGCCGTCGCGCGAACGCGCCAGACGTATCCCGCCGCTCGAGGAGCCGCCCACCGCCGCGTCCCAGCCAATGTACACGCTGTCACGGAAGGGGCTGACCGCGTTCTGGTCCGCGGTGATCATCGGCTTGTCGTTGAAGTGGTTTTCGCCGCTGTTGAACTCGAAGAAGGTCACCTGCGGCCAGGTCTTGCCGCCGTCGGTCGAGCGCGCCACCGCCATCTCCGTGCCGTTGATGCTCACGCCGTTCGAGGGCGTGTTGAAGGCGGCGCCGAAGAACACGACGATGTAGCCGTAGAAAGCGTTGTTAGAGCTGTCGAAGGCCAGCGTCGGGTCGGAGCCGAAGTCGGTGCCGTTGGTTCCGATGGCCGGGGGGAGCGGCAGGTCCACCCCGCCCCACGACGCTCCGTCGTCGCCGGAGAAGTAGCCTCGCATGGGCAGCCGGAAGATCTCGTTGGAGCCGGCGGCCAGTTGCTTCGGCCGATTCGGGTTGATGGCGATGAAGGTCTCGCTCTGCGGGCCGCATTCATTGGAAACATCCACGTTGGCGCCCACTGCCGAGGAAAGGGTCGGACCCCCGCCCGGCAAGCTGCCGTTTTGCGCCAGGATCTGAAACTTGGCCCACCAAGTGGGATTATGAGTGGCTTTGTTTTGCGCCGAGGCCGGGAAAGTGCTGAACAGAAAAGAGGCGCCTAGAAAAGCGATGCGCATGCAGATTTTCATAAACGGTCTCCTTGGAAACCTGAAGTCAGTTTGCGGGGCACAGCCTTCTTACAGCTATTTGGCTGGTCGAGTCAAGCGGAGGCCCGGGAGTACAGCACTTGACCTCTCGCTCGTTGACTTGCCGAGTACGCCGCGTCTAATATGCAGCACAGAATTTCACTCCGTAGATGATTGGCGAAACCATCTCTCACTACCGCGTCCTCGAGAAGCTCGGCGGCGGAGGCATGGGTGTTGTCTATAAGGCCGAAGACACGCGCCTCCACCGCTTTGTGGCTCTCAAATTTCTCCCCGACGACGTGGCCCGTGATCCTCAGGCGCTGAGCCGGTTTCAGCGCGAAGCGCAAGCGGCATCCGCGCTGAATCATCCCAACATCTGCACCATTCACGACATCGGCGAGCAGGATGGGCACGCGTTCATCGCCATGGAATTCCTGGAGGGCGCGACGCTGAAGCACCGCATCGCCGGCCGCCCTCTCGACACAGAAGATCTCCTTTCCATCGCCGTCGAAGTCGCCGACGCCCTCGACGCCGCCCATGCCCAGGGCATTGTTCATCGCGACATCAAGCCCGCCAACATCTTCGTCACCAAGCGCGGGCACGCCAAGGTTCTCGATTTCGGCCTGGCCAAAGTCGTGCTCTTCAGCAATTTGACCGGGGCCACCGCGGCAACGCTGGACGCCGATGCCGCCGCTCGCTCCGAACACCTTACCAGCCCGGGAACGACTCTCGGCACCGTCGCCTATATGTCCCCGGAGCAAGTTCGCGGCAAAGACCTCGATGCCCGTACCGATCTATTTTCCTTCGGTGTTCTTCTCTACGAGATGGCCACGGGAACCTTGCCGTTCCGCGGCGAAAGTTCCGGTGTGATCTTCGACGGCATCCTGAACCGCGCGCCGCTGTCGCCGCTGCGCCTCAATCCCGACCTGCCTCCGAAGCTCGAAGACATCATCTTCAAAGCCATTGAGAAAGACCGCAACCTCCGTTACCAGCACGCCGCCGACCTTCGTGCCGACCTGCAGCGCCTCAAGCGTGACACCGATTCCGGCCGCACCGCTCAACACAGTGTGCCCGCAGAAGCTGCCGCCTCATCCGCGGCGGCGCCAGTTTCGGCGTCGTCAAGAGCGTCCATAAGCCAACCTGCAACATCTTCCGCGGTCGCCGCCCCCTCCACCAAGCGCTTCGCGCGCGATTGGAGATTCCTTGTGATGGCTGCCGTGCTTCTAGCGGTCCTTGCCGCCGGCACTCTCTACTGGCGTTCCACGAAAGTCCACGCCCTCACCGAAAAAGACAGCATCGTCCTCGCTGATTTCGTCAACACCACCGGCGATGCCGTCTTCGACGACACCCTCAAGCAGGCCCTGGCCGTCAAGTTGGAGGAATCGCCCTTCCTGAATGTCGTACCGGAACAGCGTGTGCGCGAGACGCTGCGGCTGATGAGCCGCTCTCCCGACGAGCGCTTGAGCCCGCCGGTCGCCCGCGAGGTCTGCCAGCGGCAGAGCGTTAAAGCCATGATCGCCGGCGAGATCGCTCCGCTGGGCGCCGACTACGTCATCACCGTGAAGGCCACTGTTTGCCAGACCGGGGATTCCCTGGCGCAGGAGCAGGTAGAAGCAACCAGCAAAGAGCGCGTGCTTGGCGCGCTGGGAGAGGCGGCATCAAAGCTGCGCGCCAAGTTAGGTGAATCGATCGGCTCGGTGCAGAAATTCGATGTGCCTATCGAGCAGGCCACCACCAGTTCGCTGGAGGCCTTCAAGGCTTACACACTGGGCAATCAGGAGCGCGCCCGCGGCCGCGAAACCGAGGCCCTCCCGCTCTTCAAGCATGCCATTGAACTGGACCCGAACTTCGCCATGGCCTACGGCACGCTGGCCACTGCCTACGGCAACCTCGGCCAGACCGACCTGACCATCGAATACACGGCAAAAGCTTTTGCACTGCGCGAACGCGTCAGCGAGCCGGAGAAGTTTTATCTCACCTCGCACTACTACGAATTTGTAACTGGGGAGGCGGACAAGGCCATTGAGGCTTACCAGCTCTGGAAACAAACCTATCCGCGCGATTGGACCCCCTGGAACAACCTGGCGCTCAAGTACTCCGAACTCGGCATGTATGACAAGGCGCTGCTGGAAGGCCTCGGAGCCTTGCGCTTGAATCCCGACCATTCCTTCCCCTATATCAACGCCGCTTTCCCCTATCAGGCGCTCAACCGCTTCGAGGAAGCCAAGGCACTTGCCAAAAAGCGCCTCGCCGTGGCGCCCGATTTTCCGACGTTGCACTTCGTGTTGTACCAGATCGCGTTCGCCCAGGGCGATTCCGAGGGCATGCAGGAGCAGGTGCGGTGGTCAGCCGGCAAGCCCAGCGAACACTGGATGAATCGCTTCCAGGCTCAGGCAGCAGCATACGCTGGACAGCTCCAGAAATCCCGCCAGTTTTGCCGCCAATCCGTGGAACTGGCGCAGCGGCAACATCTCGTGGAACCTGCCGGACTCACGGCTGCTTTGGAAGCGCTCACAGAAGCGCAGTTCGGCAACGCCGGCCGAGCGCGCCAACGGGCCCGCGAGGCGCTGGGGATGGCGCGCGGGGCTTCCACCTACGGCGTCGCAGGGGAGGCATTGGCATTTTCTGGGGATTTCCGCAAGGCACAAGCGGTCGCAGATGAACTTGCCCGGCGCTTCCCGAACGACACCTTGGTCCGGTCGCTCTCGATACCCGTTATTCGCGCGGCGATCCAGGTCGAGCGCGGGGATCCCCGCGCGGCCATCGAGTCGTTGCGCCAGGTCGTGCCGTACGACATGGGGTCAGGAGGCCCGAGGCCGGTGATCGGGCCCTACAGCCCCATCTACGTTCGCGGATTGGCTTACCTGCGCGCCGGGCGAGGGCCGGAGGCTGCGGTGGAATTTCAAAAGATTGTGGACCATTCCGGCGTGTATTCCGTTTCGCCGCTTCGCGCGCTGGCTGTTTTAGGTCTGGCCCGCGCATACGCGCTCGCCGGCGACACGGCTGCCGCCCGCAAGTCCTACCAGGATTTTCTCGCGCTTTGGAAAGACGCCGACCCCGATATCCCCATCCTCCGCCAAGCCAATGCCGAATACTCTAAGCTGCCGTAGGAGAAGGGTTTGCTAAGGCCGCCCTCTCATTTAGAGGCTTGACAACTCATTTCGATTGGGACAGAATCCGCAGCATCGGGCTTTGAGAGAGCAGTTCTGAGGATTCGAAAAGCCCGCACACTCCTGGCCAAAACCGAAATTCAGCTCTCCCGGAAGTCAGCCCAAATCTCGTCAGAGGGCCGGGAACAATACGATTGGTTGGTGGATCACGGGGAAACCGACATGGCTCAGATTTCCGTTCCACGCGGTTTGGAACAACTCAACGCTTTAGCAGAACACTCTCGTACAAACCGTGTTGAGGCAGAACAAAATCTTACAAATTTTCGCGTGCTCGTCGACCTGCTGGGCCGCAACCTGCTGGAGTTGGAGGGCGCCAGGGTCTATTTCGTAGCGGTAGAGCCAGCTCCGGATGGCGAATACCAGTTGCAAAGGTCGGGAAAGGTCCTGGTGAAGTCGGGCAAGGCCACAGAGGTCGTAGGCAAGGCGGATACTGTAGTAAGTGGCGATCCGACGGCATGAAGGCAACAGAAAGCCCAACTCTGTGGTTGAGACGATTGTCGTGAACAAGAGGCCTTATGAAATACTCTCGCCGAGCGGTCATCGAAAGTGCGCTCTTGAGCGCGCTAGCAGCTGCGACTCCGAAGTCGCTCTTCAGCGCCGCGCAGCGTTCAATTCCAGCGAAGGCTCGCTTTCTTATTGTCAGCTTGCGAGATGGCCGGAGGCTTGCCATTGATCGCTGGAATGAGAACAAGGCCTTTCTGTTGACCAGAAAGCCCGCACCCAACGGCGAATACCGGCTCTCGAAATCCGGCATTCTGGAAGTGCATGACGGAATACTCCGTTCCCTTAAGGAACGAGGTGAGTGCACAGGATACAGGCTCTCGCAAGAGGGGGAGTCTGTCGTTGTTACCGGTGAAGAAGGCCCGGTTATGCGAATTCGGGTCACAGCGATGAAGCTGCCGCGCCCCTGATTGGTGATGGGCAAGCCTGATACTGTAGTGGTTGCCCATCCGACTGGGTGGTCGAGGGACAAGCAACCACACTGTTGGTGAAGGGAGTTCGACATGGCTCAGAATGTGAATCCACGCGGGTTGGAGGAACTCAACGCGCTTGTGGAACGCAGCCGCACACGTGATCGCGTGCTGGTGGACTTGCGAGAGCGCGATTTTCTGTTGGAGTTAGAGGGCGACCGGGCCTGGGTCGTCACAGTTGAATTGGCTCGGGATGGCGAATACCAGTTGCAAAGGTCGGGAAAGCTGGTGGTGAAGTCGGGTAAATTCACAGACGTAATTGGCAGGCCGGATACTGTAGTAGTTGGCGATACGATTGGGTGATCGGGGAGGGACAAGCAAGCAACGACACCGTTGGTGGAAGGGAGTTCGACATGGCTCAGAATGTGAATCCACGCGGGTTGGAGGAACTCAACGCGCTTGCGGAACGCAGCCGCACACGTGATCGCGTGCTGGTGGACTTGCGAGAGCGCGATTTTCTGTTGGAGTTAGAGGGCGACCGGGCCTGGGTCGTCACGGTTGAATTGGCTCGGGATGGCGAATACCAGTTGCAGAGGTCGGGAAAGCTGGTGGTGAAGTCGGGCAAATTCACCGACGTAATGGGCAAGCCGGATACTGTAGTGATTGGCGATACGATTGGGTAAGACTTCCACAAAGTAGAGCTGTTTCTAGCTGCAGATAAGTGAAAAGCTGCTCTCCTGTAAGGCGCCAGACCGGTCGCAATTTAGCATGGAGGCAATTGCGCGATGTGGGCAGTCTCGTGGTCGGTCAAAATCTCCAAGCTATGTAATCTTCGCTGCCGCTATTGTTATGAGTGGAACGAGCTGGCAAATCCAGCGCGGATCTCCTTCTCCGATTGGGCCAAGATTCTCGTCGCGGCCCGACGCTACCACGCGCTTCAAATGGAGCATTTCGTCGAACCAGGCCGGACAATTCTGTACTGGCACGGCGGCGAACCCTTGCTTCTGCCCGCTGATTACTTTGAGGCCGTCGTCCGGCTGGAGCGCGAGATTTGGGGAGGTGAGCCGCTTGCGCGCCGGGAGTTCACGAATTTTCTGCAAACAAATCTTTACTCCCTCACAGAAGAAAAGCTGAACCTCCTCGATAGGGAAAAATTCGAAATCGGCGTTTCATTGGACGTGGTGCCAGGTCAACGACTCACTCTTGATGGGCGTGAAACGGAGCGGCGAGTTGTAATCAACATGGGCCGCCTGCGGGACCGGGGTATCTCTTTTTCTGGGGCCGTTGTCCTAGCCCAGCACACGCGGAACAGACTAAGAGAGATTTATGACTTCTACCAAGACTTCGGAATTCGGTTCACGATTTTTCCCCTCTGCGCGTCTCCACTGAACACACCCAGCGCCGATTTCTCAATCGGAGACGCTGAAATCGTTGAAGCGCTCAAGGATCTATTCGTCCACTGGATCGACAGCGATTTCAAAATCGAGGTGCAGCCTCTGAGGAAGTACCTGGACACTGCTCTTCTTCATTTGATGGGCCTTGAGAGAGAACCCTATGATCGCGCAGAAAGCGGCGAACGACTGCTGCTTGTTGATACGGACGGAACTCTATACACAATCGTTGACCGCTATGCGCCCGGAGCGTCTCTCGGCAATATCTTCGCTCAATCGCTTGATGAGATTCTTGAGTCGCTGCCTTACTCGAGTTCAATCGAACGCGACAAGCAGCGCTGTTGGCGACACTGCGGCGGATGTGAGTACCGCGGAGCGTGCGACACCTACCCGCTGTTTTCGGAGCCATATCGCTCCGGATCATCGCATTGCCGGGTTGCCTTCGAATTGATTACCTTCATCGAACATTTTCTTCGCAAAGAAGGCTTCGATAAAAGTGAGTTTGCGGAGACGGCGCTTCGAACCCACGGTTTAGCGGCATGCTGAAGAAGAGTCGGTCGCTTTCATTATTCCGTATCACGTTGCTCTGAATTTCGCGAAGAGTGTTCCCTACGTAGCGCAATTCCCGCCCGTAGTGCGGAACACCTCCCTATGACCAATCGTGAAGGGCCGAGGACGCCGACCCCGATATCCCCATCCTGCGCCAAGCCAAAGCCGAATACTCTAACCCGCCGTAGGCACGGCTCTAATTCAAAGGCTCCAATTTCGCCCCAAGCCAAAATCGTCCTTGACAACCGCCAGTCATTTGTGGTATACGTACTTCTGTCGTAACCGCCGGGTTTACCCTGAGCGCTTTTCGCGAAGGGCGCCGCCTTTAGGCCGCCGGAGAGACCGCGGTAGGTCAGGTTTACCCTGAGAGCTATCGAAGGGAAGGGAAAAAGGAAAAGTAAGATGTGGGCAGTTTGCATTCCGGATGGGTCTGCGGAAGTTCTTGGCCGCTTGCAAACGCAACACCGGGACACGTGTCTCCCCGCAGCCCGCTCTCCTTTTTCGCCCTTCACCTCTCAACTTCTTTCGATTCACACTCTTACGAATTTCGTGTCTGTAAGTCCTTTAGAATCCGCTCTTACGAAACCGTCGCGCAAGAGTATCAAAACACGCGACTTTAAGTTCTTTAGAATCCGCTCTTACAGCACCCCATTGGGTAATCCATTGATAAAAAAGCACTTACACATACATGGGGGTAGGGGGGAGGGGGTCCTCTGCCTCATCAATCTCCTGTATCTCCTTTGCCTCCTCCACTACGCCAAAGTACAATGTCTCTCAATCGCGAAGGAGGCCTCGCCATGGTGACCGCTGAACGCAAACCAACTCCCCCGGAGTTCGCCAACGAGCCTTCTGTGGATTTCTCCAAGCCCGAGAACCGCAGAGCCATGGAAGACGCACTCCGCAAAGTCGGCGCCGAGCTCGGCCGCGAATATCCTCTCTACATTGCCGGACAGAAGGTCACCACCGCCGAGAAAAGGCCTTCGCTCAATCCCTCGCATCCCAGCCAGGTCGTCGGCGTCTTTCAAGTCGCCACCGTCGAAATGGGCATCCAGGCCATCGAAGCCGCCCACAAGGCATTTGAATCCTGGCGCCATGTCCCCGCCGAGCAGCGCGCCGAATGCCTGTTCCGCGCCGCGGCGATTCTCCGCCGGCGCAAATTCGAAATCGAGGCGCTGATCTCCTGCGAAGTGGGCAAGACCTGGCCCGAAGCCGACGCCGACCTCGCCGAAACCATCGACTTCGCCGAATTCTACGGCCGCGAAATGTTGCGCCTCGCCGCGCCTCAGCCCGTCACGCCCATGAAGGGCGAGAAGAATCGCCTCGTTTACATTCCTCTGGGCGTTGGCGTCGTGATTCCTCCGTGGAATTTTCCCGCCGCCATCATGGCCGGGATGACCATGGCCGCGCTCGTCGCCGGCAACACCGTTGTCGTCAAGCCTTCCAGCGATTCGCCCGCAGTTGCCGCGAAGATGGTCGAAATTCTCTACGAAGCGGGCATTCCGAAAGAGGCCCTCAATTTTGTCACCGGTCCCGGCGGCACCGTCGGCGACGCTTTGGTGGAGCATCCCAAGACGCGCTTCGTCGCCTTCACCGGCTCGAAGGAAGTCGGCCTGCGCATCAGCGAAAAGGCCGCCAAGCCCCGGCCGGGACAAATCTGGATCAAGCGCACCGTTCTCGAAATGGGCGGCAAGGATTCCATCATCGTTGACGAAGAGGCCGACGTGGACGCCGCCGTCGAAGGCGTCGCCGTTTCCGCGTTCGGCTATCAGGGGCAGAAGTGCTCGGCCTGTTCGCGCGCCATCGTCTCGCAGAAAATCTACGACGCATTTCTCGCGAAGCTCACCGAGCGCGTCAGGAAAATCCATGTTGGCCCTGCAGAAGACCCCGCCAACTACATGGGCCCGGTCATCAACAAATCTTCCATGAAATCCATCCTCGATTACATCGAAGTGGGCAAAAAAGAAGGACGCCTGATTGCCGGCGGCGGCCCCGCCGGCGGCGACGGATACTTCATCCAGCCGACCGTCATTGCCGACGTCCCGCCCAAGGCGCGCATCTCTCAGGAAGAGATTTTCGGCCCTGTTCTCGCCGTGATCCCCGCGAAAGATTTCGACGACGCGCTCGAGATTGCCAATAACACCGAGTTCGGCCTCACCGGCGCGGTCTATTCGCGCAACCCGAAAAAGCTCGAAAAAGCCGCCGACTCCTTCCACGTCGGCAACCTCTACTTCAATCGCAAGTGCACCGGCGCGATGGTCGGCGCGCACCCCTTCGGCGGTTTCAATATGTCCGGAACAGACTCGAAGGCCGGCGGGCGCGATTATCTGCTGCTCTTCTTGCAGGCCAAGTCCATCGCCGAAAGGGTGGTGTAGCGCCGGGCTTCAGTTCACCCTGAGGCACTTGCCGAAGGGCCCGGTATGTTTTTGGCGGCAGGCCGCAGCCCGAATCCAAATCGAAGGAGAACGTACATCACCGGCCCGGAAAGCATCAGCCAGGGAGCCCAGCGAAAAACAAATTCGCCGCTGTAATACACTTTCACCGCGCACAGCAGCGCCGGAAAAATTACGATGTAAGCGAGCCCCAGCGTTCCTCCCGGAATCCGGAAGCTTCGCGCAGCATCCGGCATTTTCCGCCGCAGTTGCCACGCAGCGAGCAACGTCAGCAGCGTCGTCGCAATGCGCGTCCAGATATAGATGTCCACCAATTGCACCAGCGACGCTCGCGCCAGCGCGCAATACACCACGGCCGAAATAGCGATGGCCCGCGCCGGAGTTCCGTAGCGCGGATCGATCTTCGCCAGCCATCGCGGCAAGTAACCATCTTCCGCCATCGCCGCCGGAAGCCGCGTGGTGCACAGGATCGTGCTGTTGGAAAGGGAAGCTGTCCCGATGATCGAAGCCGCCAGCATCAGCGCGCCCAGAACGGGCCCGCCAACTTGCCGCGCCGCTTCGACCATGTAGCCCGTTTTCCACGCGCTCCAATTCCCCAGCGCCGCAAGCGCCAGCGTTCCCGGCACGAGATAGGTCAGCGTGACCAGCACGGAATTCCACGCGAGCGCTCGCAGAAGGGTCTTCTGCCCGCCTTCCATTTCTCCGGCGATGGTCGAGAGTTGCTCGAATCCCGCGTAATTCCACATCGCCAGCGCCAGGCCCGCTCCGAAGACCGCGCCGAACGGTTTTCCCGGCGGCGCGAGCGGCAACATCGGGTTGAACCTCCAATGAAACAGCGCGGCGCCGCACATCCAAACTACCGGCACCAGAATCAGCGCCTGCATTGCCGTTGCCACCCAGCCTGCCGCCTGGATGCCGCGGACGTTCAAATAGGCAAGCCCGCAGAGGAACAGACTCGCCACCGGCCATTTCCAGAATCCCGCAAGCGCAGGAACGTAATTCGCCAAATAGTCCACGATCAGAACGCCGTAGAGACTGTTCAGGAGAAATGTTCCCGCCCAATTCCACCAGCCCGCTTGGAAACCCCAGAAGTCTCCGAAGGCCGCGCGCACCCAGCGATAGAATCCTCCCTGAACGGGAAGAATGCCGTTCAACTCCGCCGCAGCCAGCGACACCGGAACGCTCCAGAACAACGGGACAAACGCCAGAAACAGAATCGCGATCCCCGGGCCGGACAGCGAATAGATCTCTTCGTAGCCGAACGGTCCCGACGCGCAGTAGCTGTAAAACACCGCGAGCAGCGGGAGGAATCCGATCTTCTTGAGAATGGCCGCGCCGGCTGGGTTGGATTGGTTCGGGTCAGAGGCTGGGTTCACTGTGAGGAAAGCTCCGATCGCCGCGCCATCATAGTGAACGACGGCGCTCCGCGCAAGGACGCGGGACGGCAATCTCCTAGTACTTCTCTCAGGTATTCACCTGATTCGTCTTTGCAGGATTCACCGAATGTACATCTTCCGGGAGATACCTTAAAAACCTCGGCGGCAATGAAACTCTAATTAAGTAAGAAGAGATTTATTGACAGCTGAGGAGACTACAATGCGCCGCGAAATCATTGCTAGCTCTTTGTTGGCCATTCTCTTGCTTTCTCCCTGCGGTTCTGTGCAGCAGTCTGCGGCGGCCCAACAAACCCCGCCAGTTTTGCAGGGCGCTTTGAACGCGCTCACCGGCGGCACAGCCGTTGCCGATGTCACGCTCGCCGGCACAGCCCGCCGCATCGCCGGTTCCGACAACGAAACCGGCACCGCGACGCTCAAAGCGCTAGCGACAGGCGAAAGCCGCATGGACCTCAGCTTCGCCTCGGGCCCGCGCAGCGAAGTCCGCGCGTCCTCGTCTGCCGCGGCTGACGCGGCCGGAAGTTGGTCGGCCGCCGACGGCGTCTGGCATCCCATCGCAAATCACAACCTCTTCGCGGACTCTTCCTGGTTCTTTCCCGCCTTGACCATCGGCCGGCTGGCCTCTTCGGCCAGCTACGTCCTCTCGTATGTGGGACAGGAAACAAGAAACGGACAGGCGGTTGTGCATGTTACAGCCTCTCAGCAATTTACGGGCATCCCGGCCGCGCAGGCCCCGCTGTTCCAACATCTCAGCCAGATGGACATTTTCCTCGACGCCGCCACGCTGCTCCCTGCTGCGCTGTTGTTCAACACGCACCCGGACAACGACGCCGGCCTCGACATTCCCATTGAAATCCGCTTTTCGGATTATCGCGCTGTGAACGGCGTCCACACGCCCTTCCACGTTCAGAAGTATTTGAACAATGGACTGGTCCTCGATCTCCACATAAACACAGTCAACCTGAACACCGGCCTCTCAGCGGCCGCATTCAGCGTCCCGTAGCGCGCCGGATCTTCAAGAGGAGATGAGCCGATGACACAGACGAACCGCCTCCCGTTGCTCGCCATCATAGTTCTTCTTGCTGTTGCGAATTCCTCCGCCCAGGCTCCGACGGGCACTCCGCCGTTCGGCAGCTTCGGCGGCGGTCCTGACGTCATCAACCTCGCCAATTTGAACTCGCACATCGTCGCTCCTGTCTTGCACAAGGCGGGCCGCGCCGGCTTCAACTTCACCTACGACCTGAGCTACGACAGCTCGGTGTGGTTCCCCGTCGGCTCGAGCGGCAGCCAAAGTTGGCAGCCGGTCATCAACTTCGGCTGGCGCGGACAGACCGAAGTCGCCACGGGCTACATGAGTCACAGCCGCAGCACTTACACGTGCCAAATCTGGATAGAAGGCACCATTCCCCCTCGGTATACGACCGGTCACGACTATACCACCTCCGACTACGTGTACCACGACTCCTTCGGGATCTCCCATTCCTTCCCGGATGTCTCAACGGACATCGGCCCATGCGGTAGCGGCGGAGGGGGAACCGAGACGTTCCTCGCAGCGGACGGCTCCGGATACACGATTTCAACCGACGGCTCCACTATATTCCAGATGTTTTCCCGGTCCGGAGCTTTGATCAATCCGCCCGTCAGCGCCACCTCCGGCTCAGCCAACGGCATGGACCGCAACGGCAATAAGATCAGCGTGGACACTAGCGGGCATTTTACAGACACGCTCGGCACAACGGCTCTCACCGTTGCCGGCGGCGCTCCGAATCCTTTGACGTTCACTTACACGCCTCCCTCCGGTGGCTCGGCCACCGTCAGCATGTCCTACGTGAGTTACACCGTGCAAACGAACTTCGGTTGCAGCGGCATCGGCGAATACGGCCCCACCAGCAATTCCCTGGTGGATCGAATCACGTTGGCCGACAACAGCTTCTATCAGTTCACCTACGAACCGACATACAACGTATCCGGCGCTGTCACCGGACGCCTGGCTTCCGTTAAGCTGCCTACCGGCGGGACGATTTCTTACCAATACAACATCGGAGGAACCGGTCTTAATGGCATCGCCTGCGCAGACGGAAGCGCTTCAGTTCTTACACGGGCAACTCCTGACGGTACCTGGACCTACGCGCGTTCCGGCTCTTCACCCGCATGGACAACAACTGTCACCGACCCGCAGGGCAATCAAACGGTCATCAATTTCCAGGGAATTTACGAAACTCAGCGCCAGGTGTATCAGGGTGCCGTTGCTCCAGCCAACCTCCTCCGCACCTGGACCACCTGCTACAATGGAAATACTTTAAACTGCCCATCTACGGCGGTTGCTCTGCCTATTACGCGCCGCACCGTCACCGACCAGTACGGCTCCAGCGGCCCCATGTGTCAGCACATCTACAAGTACACCAGTTTCGGAATGCTTACCGAACAGGACGACTACGATTACGGAAGCCCCGGCCCCGGCCCGCTGCTCAAGAAAACCCTGATTACCTTCGCCAACCTGGGAAACAACCTCAACGCCTCGGTCCAGATCGTCACCGTCCAAGACGGCAGCGGCACCACCAAATTCCATCAGGACGTGACCTACGACGAGTCGGCCAAGGAAAACACGCCCTGCATCACCGGCGCCCCGCAGCACGACGATACCGGCCACGGATGCAGCTTCACCGGACGCGGCAATCCCACCTCCGTCACTACGTGGGCCGACATCTCCGCGGGCGTTGCCAGCGCCGTCACCAGCACCATGACTTACGATTCGCTGGGAAACCTGCGCACCGCCACCGACCCGTTGAGTCACGCCACGACGCTGGGTTACACCGACGCATGGTCTACCACCACATGCACGCCGCCCAGCGGCACCAATGCCTATGTGACCAGCGTCTCGAACGCGCTCTCGGAGGTCACAAGCGCGAAGCACGATCCTTGCACGGGCATGCTCGCTTCGGTCACAGACCCCAACAACCAGACCACCTCGTTCAGCTATGATTCCTCGTGGCGCCCGTCGCAGACCAACTTCCCCGACGGCGGCCAGACCAGTTGGAGCTATAACACCACGTCGCTCCCCGCCAGCGTCACCGGCACCACGAAGATGAACGCCACGCAAAACATCGTCGGAACGACCGTGTTTGACGGCCTGGGACGCGACAAGCAGGACCAGCTCAACTCCGATCCGCTGGGCGTCACTTACGCGGACACCACCTATGATTCGGTGGGCCGCGTCGCCAGCGTCTCGAACCCTCATCGAGCATCCGCGATGCCCACCGACGGCATTACCAGCTATCAGTACGACGCGCTGAGCCGCGCCACAAAAGCGATTCCGCCGGACGGCTCAAGCTCGGCGAACAACGTGAGCACAGTTTATTCGAACAACTGTGCGACCACGACGGACCAAGCTGGCAAAGTGCGCAAAGCGTGCTACGATCCTCTCGGACGCATGACCCAGGTCTTCGAGCCGGACGCGACCGGGGCGCTGAATTACGAGACGGACTACCAGTACGACGCGCTGAATAATTTACTTTGTGTCCACCAGCGCGGTACAGATACCACCGCCGACAAATCCTGCACTGACGCAACGGTTCCCGCCAGTTGGCGCCCGCGCACCTTCGCCTATGACGCGCTCTCGCGGCTTACCAGCGCCACCAATCCCGAATCCGGCACCGTCACTTACGCTTACGGCGCCAACGGCAACCTCATCACCAAGACGGCGCCCGCGCCCAATCAGACCGGCGCCGCCACCGTCATCACCACCTACACCTACGATGCCCTCAACCGCGTGACTCAGAAATCCTACTCAGACACCACGACGCCGACGGCGTATTTCATGTTCGACACGCCCTCGCAGTGGGGGCTGTCGATCTCCAACGTGGTCGGGCGGCTGTCCGAGGCATGGAACTACGCCGGGCCAGGCGGCTCCATGGTAGCCTCCGTGTTCAGCTACGACAGCGTTGGCCGTGTGATGTTGAACAATCAGTGTGACCCGTCCGATTGCCCCTCTGGAGGCGCCGGGGTGAATTACACCTACGACCTCGCCAGCGACATGACCTCCTACACCACCGGCGTCGGCGCGACCTTCACGCAGGCGTTCGACACCGCCAGCCGGGCCACTCAGCTTACCAGCAATGAGGTCGACGCCCAGCATCCTGCCACGCTGGCCACGGTAGATTCGTCCCTCGGCTATCTTCCGGCCGGCGCGATTCGCAAACTCACCCTCGGCAATGGCCTGACCGAGACGGCGGCGTATAATAACCGCGTGCAGCCCTGCCGCATGAATGTGAACTCCTCAGGCTCGTACCTCACCAACTGCGGCGACGCTGTGCCCAGCGGAAACGTCCTGGACCTCACCTACGGTTTTAACTCCGGCACGGCCAACAACGGCAACGTCGCCTCCATTGCGGCCACCGGCAACCAATCCTTCAGCCGCACCTACACTTATGATTCGCTCAACCGCTTGGCGACGATGAATCAGTCGAGCGGAAGCGCCACGTCGTGCAGCAGCACTTACGGACTTTCTTGGACCTACGATATCTGGGGCAACCGTACCGATCAAACCGTGACCGGCGGCACCTGCAACGCTTCGCATGTTAGCGTGAACGCCAAAAACCAACTGGTGGACCCGGTCAACAACATCTACCACTACGATGCCGCGGGCAACCTCACGAGCGACGGCTCGCACAGCTACACCTACGACGCCGAGAACCGCCTCATCCAAGTGGACGGCACTCCGGGCACGTGTTCCACAGCGACCGCCTGCTATGTTTATGACGCCCTGGGCCGCCGCGTCGAAAAAATCACCCCCAGCCGGACCAACAACTACATCTATGACCTCGCTGGCAACGTGGTCACGGAATGGTGCTTGGTGCCCGGCTTCACCGGCTGGTGCACCAGCTACATGTACCTGAACGGGCAGCTCGTCGCCCAGTACTCCAGTGGCACCACCTACTTCGTCCACAAGGACCATCTCGGCTCCACGCGCCTGGTCAGCAATCTCAACCAGTCCATCGCCGACAACCTCGACTATCTTCCCTACGGCGAACAAACCGCCGGCGACACCGTCACCACGCACAAATTCACGGGCGACGAGCGGGACTCCGAAACCTCCCTCGACCACACCTGGTTCCGCCAATACTCGCCCTTGCTCGGCCGCTGGATCACCCCCGACCCCTTTGCCGGCTACATTGACAATCCCGAGTCCCTCAACCGCTACTCCTACGTCCTCAACAGCTCGACGAATCTGGTAGACCCGCTGGGCCTGGACCCGGGTCAAGATGATACGCTGCTCCCCAAATGCCCACCGGGCGTCGGGGGCCCAGACGGCGGCGGAAATCAGCCGATGACAATGCATCTTTGCGACGATGGACACGGGCACACATATTGGGTTGGCGATTATGATGGCGAGAAGTGGTGTCCAGAGGGCGGAGGACCATGCGAGTATTGGAATGCGAGGACAAACACGTGGGAGTTCCAGCCCCCGCCCACCGATATAGTTTCTGAGCTGTGGGACTATTTCGAACACGTACCTCTTGCTGCCAGTATTTATATCCCCATTCCCTACACAGTCGGTACAGTGAGCGTTATGATCCCGCTCGCCCACATTCCATCCTCGCACACGAACTGCGTCGGACTTGGACTTGCTGCAACGACACCTACAGGAAAATTCGTCGCTGGCGGCCCACTCCTCCTCGGCAACTTGAACAATGCAAAATCCATCCTTTCGGGATGGGGGTATAACTTTGGCGCTCAAGCTACTCCTTTTATCGGTGTTCAGGCCGTTGCAAATAGTAGCGGCGCGCTCGGCGGTCCTACGTTGGCTACGGGAACCGGTTTGTCGGCAGGATATGGTTATAGCACTTGCCGTTAGATACGGAGGGGAAAATGCCAGATTGGGCGTTCAAGACAGCGTTTCTTTTGGCGGCAAGCCTCATGACACTCAACGGTGTACTTATGCTTATCGCACCGGCCAAGCATAGACGATTCCTTGCTTGGGTGAGCCGAGCTAATTCTTGGTCACTACCAGTTGGTGAACAACCCCAACACGGACTAGAAATTGAGCGCCGCCTGGCGGGGATTGGGCTGGCAGGGATGGGAGTTTTCTTCGCCTGGAGCATGTTCAGAGATGCTACCCGTGGTACGGCGGAGACAGATCTGCCAAAATTGGGCGCCGCGTGGTTTCCGTCGTTCTTAGGGCTGAGTATCTTTGCCCTCGGAGTCTTCGTCATTCTTATGCCTGGGCGAATTGTCCAATGGAGCATCAAACATCAGCCAACGTCACGCGAGATCTCAACTTCAGCATTGGACCGCTGGAGAATGGGGGCGAGGTTGCTCGGGGTCGGATTTCTGTTGGGAGGTCTCTACACTCTTTGGGTTTCCTTGATGCGTTAATAGCAGTTGGGCGGGAGTTCCAGCCTCCTTCCTCAGTCGGCCAGGAGATCCGGATCCTGACGCAGTTGCGGAACCTAGGGCGATGATAGAGACATTGCGATTTCAACCGGACTGATTAGTGATTGTCGGTGACCTGCTCCTCTAGATCCGCGCACCCGATCACACGACCGCTGGCACTACCTTGTGGCACAGCTCGACCCGCCTGCTGACGATGAACCACGTTGTTGAAGCAGCGCGGCGCGGCAGCGGCTGGAAAAACAAAACGTCCCTCCCGGAGCGTGGAGGCTTCACGGGAGGGACGTCTTGCATGAGGAGAGACTCGGAGGCCGAATCGTCGCCTGCGCCGACACGCGCTCGGCAGCAGGCTTGCAGGGACCGGGCGCTTGCCCCACTACAATTCGTCGTTCGGTTTGGGCGGCTCGGGGGCGCGCTCGAAATGGAACATGCGCATTCCGTGCCTCCCTTCTTGCACCGTGAAATCCGCGGGCACCTGGAAGAGCGACGCGGGCGGCTCGGCGCGCTGAACATTGGTCAGCTTGTAAATGGTCTCGCCAAATCGCGGGTCACTTCGCCGGGTCATGACCACGAGTTGCAAGTCGGGCGAGTACCACACTTCGGAAACAATGGTGATGGGCTTTTCATTCCCGATGCGGCCGATGGGAATGGTCCGCGTGGTCCGCGTGCCTTCGGCCGAAACGCCCTCGATCACTTGCGTGCCGAGCGATTCCGTCTTAATCATGTCCGACTCTCCGGTCCTTTCGAAATGCTTCCATGCCCTGGCTCTTTCGCCGGGCCCTTCCTGCATTCTCGGCGTGGCGGTCATCCTGTTGGCGGTCTTGTTTTTCAGATCGAGCACGAAGCGCTGGCCCGCTACCGGGTCGTGAATGATCACGA
Organism: Candidatus Acidiferrales bacterium; assembly: GCA_036390175.1. Taxonomy (GTDB): domain Bacteria; phylum Acidobacteriota; class Terriglobia; order Acidiferrales; family UBA7541; genus DASQHY01. The sequence continues at coordinate 19,105 of DASWCG010000247.1, forward strand.
ACCGCGGCGCATCTCCCGACGCTGCCAGCGGGCCAAGGGCAGGCAGGGTCACTTCCCGGCGGAAGCGTCCCTGGCTGTCACGGAATAACGCCGTGCTGGTCTGCCGGTGGATGTGGTTGCCGTCCGCCAGAAGCTGGGTGGTTTCGGAAACAGCCACGGCGGAAAAGGGCGAGCCTTTGACAACCTTGCCGCCGCGCATGGGTTCGAATCCCAGCATGTCGAAGCCTTCCGGCGGAGGGGGCGGAGGTTGTTGAGCGAATCCTGCGGGAGCGCCGGGCGGCAAAGCGTGGTGCGCCGGCGGGGCCTGCGCCAAGCCACAGGCAGCAAACAGCCCCGCAGCAAGCACAGCGACAAGAAATTGCATCCCCGAACTACGAAGCTTCATCGATCCTCCTTCTCTCCTGAAAACCGTGACCACGATTGCCGGGCGCGCGCAGTTTTCTCAGCGAACGTAGCGCACGGCCCGCGGCGTGCCGTCCTCGGCAACCAAAAATTCCACCTGGATCAAGTCTGCCGCGCGCTCCTCATTGACCTGCAAACCAAAAGCGTTCAGCGACCCGCGCCGCATGCGGACACGCACCACAGAAGCCTCTTCGGCCGGCAACAGCGGAAAACTGTCCGGCAGCGGAACAAAGTCCTGGGCGCTCTCCGCGTCAGAATCTTGCGCGGACTTGGGCGAGTTGAGCGGATTCGCGGCTCCCTGTTGGGGAACGGCCTGAGCCTGGTCCTGCGGCGGAGTTGCCGTGGGCGGCTGAATTGCAGGCGAATTCGTCTGCGCTGGTGCGTGTGCGGCCAGCGGAGTGGCGGGTTTGGCGCCGGGACGCAGCGTCAGCCCTGCCAGCGCCGCGGCAACGATGACCGCCGCCGCGCCCGCCCAGATCCAACGGCGCCACGCTCGCGCGTGCACTTGCATCGCGCGGCGTTGGCGGAAAATGGTTCTCAGCGCGGCCTCGGCCTGCGCAGACGCGAGAGCACCGCGATCCTGCTCCGCAAGTTCCCGCAAAGCGGCATTCAGCGTCCGCACCTGGTCCAGCAGAGACGAGCAAGACGGGCATTCGCCCGCATGGCTGATGGCCTCAACCCACAGCGGTCCGGCCCGCGCTCCTGCGCGGTCTACATCGTGAGCCACTTCTCCAAATTGCGAGCAATTCATAGCTGCACTTCCTTCCACGTCCTCATCCCGACGCCTTTCGCGCGTTCAGGCGCGCAGGTTGCCGCAACACTTCGAGCTTGGCGAGCAGGAGAGCCCGGCCGCGATGCAGGCGCGAACGAATCGTCCCGACGGCGCAATCGAGCGTCGCAGCCGCCTCTTCATAACTCAATTCCTCCAAGTCGCAGAGCACGACGGCCTCGCGATAGCTCAGCGGCAATGCCAGCACGGCCTGCCGCACACGCTCGGTGGTCTCCGCCTGGGCGGCAGAGGTTGCCGGATCGCCCGTGGCAACAAGCAGCGGATGCGTTGCCCGATTTCCGTTTTCGTGAGCGGGCTCTTCATCGAGCGGCAGGTAGACGCGGTCGCGCTCCCAGCATTTCAGCAAGTGATTGCGCGCCACTCCGATCAGAAATGCAGCCAGCGAACCGCGCGCCGGGTCAAACTGATTCGGGCTGCGGACCAGCACCATGAAAGCCTCCTGGGTTACTTCTTCGGCGACGGCCGGGTTTCCGCTCATGCGCAGCGCAAAGCGGCAGACCGCGCCTTGTCTCCGGCGATACAGGGCCGTGAAGCCCTCTTCCTCGCCGGCCTTCATGCGCCTCAACAGATCGTCATCGGTTGGGTTCTCGACGGGCCTCACCCTCTGAGTTAGACGGCCTGTATTGGGTGCCGTTACAGATTCCTTTGGGAGGAGG
>DASWCG010000248.1:0-15083 GCA_036390175.1 Candidatus Acidiferrales bacterium
CCGGAAGTTCTGCGCTGTCGCTGCGGCCAACTCATCCGCTGCCAAGTCTCTCACACCTGCCAGGGTTCGCGCTACCTCGGCCACGTAGGCGGGCTCGTTCCGTTTGCCGCGATAAGCCTGCGGAGCAAGATAGGGCGCGTCCGTTTCAATCAGCAGTCGGTCCAGCGGAATCTCGCGGGCAACCTCCCGCAGGTTCTGCGCCTTCGGGTAGGTCGAATTCCCCGCGAACGAAACCAGGAAGCCCATCGCAATTCCCTTTCGCGCTTCCTCCAGCGTTCCTGAAAAACAATGAAGAATCCCGCCCAGCCCCGTCGCGCGCCAGTCCTGCTCGAGAATCGCCAGGCAATCGCTCCACGCTTCGCGGCAGTGGATGATGACGGGAAGCTTTGCCTGGGCGGCAAGCGCGAGTTGTCTTCGAAATACGCTCTGCTGGACGTCGCGCGGCGAAAAATCGTAGTGGTAATCGAGGCCAATCTCGCCCCAGGCAATCACGCGGTGATGCTGCGCCAGGCGCACGAGTTCTTCGTAATGCGCCTGCGTGACTTCTTTCGCTTCGTGTGGATGAATGCCAACGGTCGTGTAGATCCAGTCGTGCGATTCGGCGAACGGCAGCGCCGCGTCGAGCTTCGGCGGGCCGGGGCCTGTGCCGATGGCGAGGAGTGTGGTAACTCCTGCCGCGCGCGCCCGCTCCAGCATTTCCGCGCGGTCGCCATCAAATTGCGGAAAATCTATGTGCGCGTGCGAGTCGATCAGTTCCACAGTGCTATTTTAGCCGCGCGCCGACTTCCACCTCTTCGAGAAACCCCGCCAGCACCGGCCGGCCCTCGGGCCCCACCGAAGCGGCCACAATCATCCCATTCGATTCCACCCCGCGCAGCTTGCGCGGCTGGAGGTTCACCACCACGATCACTTTGCGGCCGACCAGGTCTTCAGGCTTGTAATGCTGCGCGATACCCGCGACAATCTGCCGCACCTCTCCGCCGACATCCACGTTCACTTTAAGCAGCTTGTCCGCGCCCTGCACGCGCTCCGCCGTATGAACTTGCCCCACGCGCATCTCCACCTTCATGAAATCCTCGATGGCGATTTTGTTGTTTGCCGGCTGCGCCGCCGGTGTCGCTCCGGCAGTCGCTCCCGACGCCGCGCTTGCCGGTGCCTTGGCTGGCTCGCTCGCTTCTTTTTCCATGGCTTCCATCCTTTCGATGGTTTCGGATTTTTCAACGCGCGGAAAAACAGCCTCGGGCTTGCCTAATTGAGTGTTGTCACTAAGCTGTCCCCACCGCCCAGTCATGTGGTCGATTCGACGCCTGCCAAGGTCGTCAGATTGTCCCAGTTGTCGCCAAATGCGGTTCGTTGAGTCAGGAATTACTGGGTGAGCCAGGACACATACTGCGGACAGTGCCTGTGCGGCCGTGTTAAGAACCCATCCAAGGCGAACCTTATTGGCCGGATTCTCAGCAAGCTTCCAAGGCTGCTCGCCTGTCAGAAAACCATCGACCTCCGAAACAAGCCCCCAAATCCATTCGAGAGCCCGAGAGAATTGCAGGTTCTCATAACTGCCCAACGCGGCTTCGACCGCCTGCCGCGCGGCGAGCTGGACTCGCGAATAAGATTGCACGAAGCTAGCATCGCCAACAGCGCCAGCGAACGTGGGCAGCCGTCCGTCAAAGTATTTCTCGATCATCGTCAGCGTCCGGCTAGCCAGATTCCCCAGCCCGTTCGCCAGGTCGCTGTTGTAGCGCTGCACCAGCGCGTCGTAGCTGAAGTTGCCGTCCTGCCCGAAGACAACCTCGCGCAGAAGGAAATACCGCAGCGCATCCATTCCCAAAATGTTCGCGATCGGACGCGGCTTCACCACGTTTCCGCGCGACTTACTCATCTTGCTGCTTTCCATGAGCAGCCAGCCATGCGCCCAAATCTGCTTGGGCAGAGGCAGTCCCGCGGCCATCAGAAACGCCGGCCAATACACCGCGTGGAAGCGGATGATCTCTTTGCCGACCACGTGCACATCGGCCGGCCAGAAGCCGTGGCGCTCGTAGTCCGGCCCTCCCACCGCGCTGAGATACGCGGTCAGCGCGTCAAACCAGACGTAAAAAACGTGGGGCTCTTCGCCGGGGACGGGGATGCCCCAGCGGATGGCCGTGCGCGTGATGCTCAGGTCACGCAGTCCGCCCTCGACAAAGCTGAGCACTTCGTTGCGCCGCGTCTCCGGCTGAATAAATCCCGGCTGTTTGGCATACAAATCGAGCAGCGGTTTTTGAAACGCGGAGAGCTTGAAGAAATAATTCTCCTCGGTGACTGTTTCGGTGGGCCGGCCGCAGTCCGGACAATTATCGCCGGGGCCCGCGTCGGCAACGTAAGCGTTGTCGTAAATGCAGTATTGTCCGACGTAGTTCCCCTTGTAGACGTAGCCATTCTCGCGGCACAGCCGGAAAAGCCATTGCACCGTATGGGCGTGCGTGACGTCCGTGGTGCGGATGAACTCATCGCCTTGTATGCCCAGCTCGTCCCAGGTCTCGCGCCACACCGCGGCCATCTTGGCCACAAACTCCGATTCCGGAACGCCGGCTTTGCGCGCGGAGCGCTCCACGTTGACGCCGTGCTCGTCCGTGCCCGTGGTCATCACCACGTCATAGCCGAGCATGCGCTTGTAACGCCGGATGGTGTCGCACACGATCGTCGAATAGGCGTGGCCGATGTGCGGCAGGCCGTTCGTGTAGTAGATCGGCGTCGTCAGGTAGTATTTGGGCTTCTTCTCCGCCACTTATCCGCCCGTCTTCCCGCGCTGCTTCTCGAATTCGATCAGGGCTTCGCCGAGGACGCGTTTCAGCGGCACATTTTTTTCCGCCGCGATGCGCTGGCAATCCTCATATTCCGGCGCGGCATTCAGCACGTGGCCGTTCATCCGCGAAAGCTTGATGCGCACTACGCCGAGCGCGGTCTGCACGCTGACGCTCTCGCGCTCCAGCGTCCGCCGCCGCGCCGTATGCGTTCGCGCGCCAATCGTCGTCGTTTCGGCAAACAGCAAATCCATCATGCGCTCCGTGTCCGCTGGTCTGCACAGCATTGTCAGCAGCGTGCCCGGGCGGCCCTTCTTCATCTGCACCGGAGCCATGAACACGTCGAGCGCGCCGGCCGCCAGCGCTTTCTCGACAAAGTAACCGTAAATCTGCGGGTTCATGTCGTCGAGATTCGCCTCGATGACGGATACCTCTTCCCCTCCCCGAGCCGCTTCGGGAAGCGCGCCGGCGTCGCCGATGAGAATGCGCAGAACGTTCGGCTGCGAAGGCAGGTCGGCGGTGCCGGCGCCATAGCCGGTTGAAGAGACGCTCATCTGCGGCTGCGGCCCGAATTCTGTCGCCAGCGCGGATATAATCGCCGCGCCCGTCGGCGTCACCAGCTCGCGCTCGATGCCGTTCGAATACGTCGGTTTGCCTTGCAGCAGGAGCGCCGTCGCTGGCGCCGGCACCGGCAACATGCCATGCGCTGCCTGGATGGTGCCGCCGCCGACGTTCAACGGCGAACAAGCAAACCGTTCGACCCCCAGCAATTCGAAGCCGACGCACGCTCCCACGATGTCCACAATGGCATCCACCGCGCCCACTTCGTGGAAATGCACCTTTTCCACCGGAACATTGTGAACCTGCGCTTCGGCCTTGCCCAATTTCTGGAAAATCCGCGTGGCCCGCTCGGCGGCGCGCGGCGGCAAGCCCGCCTTGCCGATCAAATCCAGAATCGCGCTGAGTCCCCGGTGATGATGGTGCTCGGACGTTTCCACGCGGACGCGCGTTGCGGAAACGGCGTTCTTCTGCACGAGCTCCGCTGAAATCTTCCACCCGCTGACCGCGAGAAGCTGCAATTCCCTTTCGATGGCGTGCAATTCACAGCCGGCGTCCACCAGCGCGCCCAGCACCATGTCGCCGCTGATCCCGGAAAAGCAGTCAAAGTAAAGAAGCTTCATCGCGAACCCTATTCATTGTCATTCCGAGCGGAGTGAGCGAAGCGAACGGAGTCGAGGAATCCCTCTTCTCTTGGGTTTTTTCGAGAAAAGAAGATTCCTCCGCCCGCTCGAAAAATGTAGGAAGCCCTTTCGTCCGCAACCTGGTCAACAATGCATACTATTCGCGCGCCGAAGGGCTGTCAAATTGACGGTGTCAAATCGCCGGGGAAGTCTCAAATGTTCTTGCCGCTATGCTCCGAGACGCTCGAGACGTTGCCGTCCGGGTCTTTGAACCAGGCGACCTTGTCGCCGTTGGCCGTCGTCCAAATCCCCAGTTCGCGGTCCTGCACGAACGGGTATTTCTCAAATGCCACGCCCCGCCCGGCCAGCGATTTCACCACAGCCTCGATGTCCTGCACTTCCCAGCCCAGCACCGTGCTCTGCAACGGAGTGAAATCCGGAACCTTCGAGATGCGCATCATGTTTCCGCCGGCTCTCATCGCCAGTGCAAACTGGTCCTGGCTAACAAACTGGAACCCCAGCTTACCCTCGAAAAAAGCCCTTGCTTTGGCGTAGTCCTTGGTGAGAACGAAGCCGACCATGTTCCCGCTCAGCATTCCTGCCTCCTTCAGTGGCACTGGCGTCAGACCTGGCTGCCGTTAGGCAACATGAGCCCGCCGGCAAGAAGCAGCACTCCCGCCAGCGCAACTGCGATGGTGCCTATGAACAACAATCCGAGGAAATGCGACAGCAGCACCACGTCCAACGCCGGAATCAGCAGGCCAATCAGAACAATCCTTTTCCCTCCGGGAATTCGGCTCGCGGCGACAAAAATCAAGCTGAGCACAATTAGGTGCGCGGAGAACAGCAGCCAAAGCGCCTTGAATGTGGATACCACCAGGGGCCTCGCGTTGCTGCGCGCAATCTCCGCGCTCAGCTTCGGGTAGCCCGACCCGTGCAGCAGCGCCGTGGCAAAAAGGATCACACTCGCCGCCATAATCAGCCCTCGCGCAGTCTTCACGATGCTCTCCCCTCCTGATCGCTTAAGCAAAGCCCATCATACGCCTTTGCCCATCCATTTTTCCCGGCTAGAATTGCATCGAGGTTCGCCCCATGCCTGAAACAAAACCGCGCTTTCTCGGAGTCGAGCTTTATTTCGACGATCTGCAATCCGCCAAACGCTTCTACTGCGACACTCTTGGCCTTGACCTGACCGAAGACTCCCCGGGCCATCACGCCAAGTTTGATTTCAACGATAGATTTCTCTGCCTTGAAAAGAAGGGCGTGGAGTCCTATCCCTCTCGCGACAAAGCTGTTGTGTTCTTCGAAGTGGACGATCTCCAATCCGCGATCCAGCCCATCGGAGCAGACCGTATCGTCCACTCCGAGCCTGACCCGGGCGGCAATAGACCGCCCTGGGCCGTTCTCCACGACCCCGAAGGGCACAACGTCCTCCTTCTCCAAAAGCAGCCGTCCAACCCACGCAAAATTAGGCCCCGAAATTAGCCTTGACGTCTGTTGCCGATTGTGCTATGCTAACCCTGTCGTAATCGCCAGGCACCCGCTAGGACGTTTCCTCTGGTTGCCCTGAAGGACGTCACCCAGGGCCCGCAGTGGAAAGACCGCAATCGGGAAGGCAAAATGAAAGACCAACGAAGGGCCGGAAGTAGCCTTGACTTTCACCATTCACCTGTCAACTGCCCGCTGATCCGCTCTAACTCCTTTAGGATCACATATATCTGCGAAAACGCGTCCGCAAACCCTTATGGCTCACATATTTACAAAACAAAGGACTTAAAGTCCTTTCGAATCACATATTTGCAAAAAAAGGGTAGGAGGAGGGGGGATGAAGTCCTTTAACATCAACACTTACAAAAAAGGGGGTGGAGAAGCATGGTTTTCGGGGTCTCCTGCCTTTGCTCGTCCTCCCTCTATGCGAGCCGCGCTCTTATCTCCCCCTAGCCACTGGGCGGCGCTTTCCTATACTCTTGGGTTTCTCGCGGCCGTAAGGAGGCTCGTGTACTACGCGCTCGCAAGGCGGTTTCAGGCTGCTCTGGAGCAGTTCATTCGTCGGCGCTATAACGTCCCCGCCGACGTGGCGGTTTCTCGCCCGCCGCGTTTGGAGATGGGCGAAATTGCTTCGCCCGTGTGTCTCCAGCTTGCCAAGCAACTCAAGCGTGCGCCTCGGCAAATTGCTCAGGAAGTCGCCGCCGAAATCGGCCCCATCGAAGGTATCGCGCGAGTGGAAGTTGCCGGAGCCGGCTACCTGAACGCGTTCCTCGATCGCGCCGCGTTCTGGCGGGAAGCGTTGCGGGAATCCGCGCCGGGAAAGGCATCGGCGGCCCCGAAGCGGCCTGGCAAAGTCATCGTCGAACACACCAGCATCAATCCCAACAAAGCCGCGCATATCGGCCATGTGCGCAACGCCGTCCTCGGCGACACCATGGCGCGTATCCTGCGGTACGCCGGCAACAGCGTGCAGATTCAAAACTACATTGACAATACCGGCGTGCAGGTCGCGGACGTGGTCATCGCCTTCCTGCGCATGGAGCAGCGGACGCCTGTCAGCATAAAGATGCTGGCCATGGAGCCGAAGTTCGATCATCTCTGCTGGGACCTATACGCCAAGGCTACAACCTATTTCTCTGAAGACAAGGCGCGCGCGGCCGAGTGGCGCACAGTAACGCTGAAGGCCATCGAGGAAGCCCGCGGCGAAGACGCGGAAGTGGCGCAAGTTGTCGCGGACGCGATTGTCGGCTGCCATTTGCGCACCATGGCGCGGCTGGACATCCATTACGAGCTGCTTGCGCGGGAAAGTGAAATCCTGCACCTGAAATTCTGGGATGCCGCGTTTGCGAAGCTGAAACAATCAGGTGCCATTCAACTCGCGGCCACCGGGAAAATGGCGGGCTGCTGGATCATGCCGTGGAAAGAGGAGCCCAAAGAAGGAAAGGAATTGGAAGAAGCAGCGGAAGACAGCGCGGAGGAAGACGCAAATACGCAGGACAAGATCATCGTGCGTTCCAATGGCACGGTCACCTATGTCGGCAAGGACATTGCCTATCAGCTCTGGAAATTTGGGCTGCTTGGCAAGGATTTTCATTACGCAAAGTGGCGGAACGCGCCGGAAGGCCGGACCGTTTGGGCCACCACCAGCGGCCCCGGGGATCCGGCGGCGCCGCATTTCGGGGATCCCGCAAAAAGGGTCTACAACGTGATTGATTCACGGCAAGCGTACTTGCAGGACGTCGTTGCCGCGGGGCTGCGAGGGCTTGGGCATGCCGAAGAAGCGGATAACTCGATTCACCTCGCGTACGAGATTGTCGCGCTGACGCCGCGCTGCGCGGCAGAAATGGGTTACGAATTGTCATCAGAGGAGGCCAAGAAACCATACGTCGAAGTAAGCGGCCGCAAAGGCCTCGGCGTCAAGGCTGATGATCTGCTCGACCGCCTCGAAACGGCCACGCGCGCCGAGGTTGCGCAACGCCATCCCGAAATGAGCGCCGCAGAAAAAGAAGCGACGGCTCATGCCATCGCCATCGGCGCGTTGCGCTATTTTTTATTGAAATTTACGCGCTCGACGATTATTGCCTTCGATTTCAAAGATGCCCTCAACTTCGAAGGCGAAACGGGACCCTATTGCCAATATGCGATTGTGAGGGTTCGTGGAATCCGCAGGAAGGAACTGGCGGAGCAGGCCTTGGGACCGAAAGCGCTCGAGCCGGCCGCTGCTGCCAGTTTGCTGAGCGGAGCGGGCGGCGATGATTTCTGGGAACTCGTTCTGCTCGCGGGCTCGCTCGATCATGCGCTGGATGCTGCTGTGGGAGCGCAGGAGCCGGCATTCGTCGCGAAGTATGCGTTCCAACTCGCGCAGGCCTTCAACCTTTTCTATCACAAACACCACATCCTCTCGGAAGCGGACCCGCAAAAGAAAGCGTTCTTGCTCTCGCTCTCCGAACTCGTCGAACGGCAGCTTGTCGCCGCGCTCTTGCTGCTTGGCATTGAAGCGCCGGAGAAAATGTGAAAGGGGAAGAGTTTAGTAGCTCATCACCAGGTCAATCAGCGTGCGCACCGCGACTCCCGAAGCTCCCTTCGCCATCCACGCCTTCGGATCATCGAGCCACGCGGTGCCGGCGATGTCCAGATGAATCCACGGCGTATCGCCGGAAAATTCTTTCAAGAACATCGCCGCGGTAATCGCGCCGCCGCCTTTGCCAATGCCGACGTTTTGGATGTCCGCGATCGTGCTCTTGATCATTTCGCGGTAGTCGTCGTCCACGGGCATCTGCCACATCTTCTCGCCCGCGGCTTTCGCGCTGGCCAGCAGCTTGTCGGTGAACGCCTGGTCCGAGCCGAACACGCCGACGTTGATGTTCGAGAGGGCCACAACGATTGCGCCGGTGAGCGTTGCGGCGTCAATTAAATGCGTGCAGCCGAGCTTCTGCGCATAGGTGATTCCGTCGGCCAGGATCAAGCGGCCCTCGGCATCGGTGTTGATCACTTCGATGGACTTGCCTGCCATCGAGATTTGCACGTCGCCCGGCTTCTGCGCGCGGCCGCCGGGCATATTTTCCGTCGAGGGAACGATGGCAATGACTTTCACCAAAGGCTTCAGCGCCGCGAGCGCCCGCATCACGCCGAGCATGGTCGCGCCGCCGGCCATGTCGTATTTCATCTTCTCCATGTCCTGCGCAGGTTTGATGGAGATGCCGCCGGTGTCAAATGTGATGGCTTTCCCGACCAGGCCGAGCACGGGAGCGCCGGGCTTGGCTTGCGGCGGATTGTACGTAAGCACCATCAACCGCGGAGGCTCGGCGCTGCCTTGCGCCACGGAGAGCAAGGCGCCCATTTTCAATTCGGCGATCTTCTTCTCATCGAGGATTTCGCAAGAGAGCCCTGCTTCGCGCGCCATGGCCTCGGCGCGCTGGGCAAGCATCCGCGGAGTCAGGCGATTGGAAGGCTCGTTGACAAGGTCGCGCGTAAAATTCTGCGACTCGCCAATGACGCGGCCGCGCGCCATGCCCTTCTCGGCTTCGGCGCGCGCGGCATCGTCCCACCCCGCCAGAGCCGCCGCCTGGACTTCCTTTCCATTTTTCTTTTCGGTCTTGTACTTGTCAGACTCAAAGTTCGCGGCGATCAATCCTTCGGTGATGCTCTGCGCCGCTGCGGACGTGCCATCGCCTTCCCGCGCCAAAAACACGAAGCGTTTCACAGAGCGCGTCTTCAAGTGGCGCAGCGCCGCGCCGGCCGTCTTGCGCAGTTGCGCGCCGGTGAATTGCTCGCGCTTCCCCGCCCCAATCAGCAGAAGCCGCTGCGCTTTTAACCCCGCGGGATTGTGCAGCAAAGTCATTTCCAGCGTCTTGCCGGTCAACTCGCCGCCCTGCGCCAGCCGGCGAATCGCCCCCGCAGCAGCCCGGTCCAGTTCGGCAACCCGGCCTTCGACGGGATCGCTCTGCTCAAATACGTACGTGGCCAGCGCTTCCGTTTCGATGCTGCCGAGCGGCCTTGTATCCAGCGTGATTTCCATGAGTCTTCAGCGCCTCCGGGAACGATAGATGGCCTCATCGGCCTCGCGTTTCGCTTCCTTATCGCGTTCTGCCTGGCGCCGGTCCCACAGCTTTTTCCCCTGGGCCAGGGCAATTTCGCACTTGGCAATGCCGTCGCGGAAATAAATGCGCAGCGGAATCAGAGTCATACCCTTCCGCTCCGTCTTGCCGAGCAGCTTCTGAATCTCGGCCTTATGCAGGAGCAACTTGCGCGCTCCGAGCGGCTCATGATTGAACGGGCCACCGGGCAAATACTGCGAAATGTGGCAGTTCATCAGCCACACGCCGGTGGGCCGAACCTCCGCATAGGCGTCGCGGATATTCGCCTTTCCTTCGCGCAGGGCTTTTACCTCCGTGCCATGCAACACCATACCGGCTTCCAGCTTCTCAAGAATATGATAGTTATACGAGGCGGCGCGGTTCTGGGCGACAACTTGGACAGCCGGCTTATCAGGTTTTTTCTCTGGCTTGGCCACAATCTACTATCATAGCCGCCGCGAGGAACCAGAAGCAAGGCACCGTCTTGTCGCCTCGTTGACTGGATGCTAGACTGGCGGAGTCGAATCGTCTCTCGCGGAGATTCTATGCGCAATTGGGTGCTGGCCGTTGCGGGTACGGGGTGCGCGCTGCTTGTTTCCGGCTGCCCCAAAGGCAATTCGGACTTCAGTCAGGGCAAGAAAGCCGAAACACTGCAGGACTACGACACCGCCCTCATCCATTACGAAAAAGCATTGAAGTCGAATCCCCGCAACATAGAATACAAGATCAAGGCCACCCGGCTGCGCTTTGAAGCCGGGCAGTACCATGTGCGCCAGGGCCAAAAGGATCGGGAAAAAGGCGATCTGCAATTAGCCATGGCCGAGTTTCAGAAGGCGCTCGCCATTGATCCTTCGAGCGCCATTGCCGAACAGGAAGTGCGCCAAACCCTGGAATTGATTGCGTCGAAAAGAGCGGCCGATGAAGCCGGCGCTGCCGGGCCCAAGCCTCCCGCAGAAGAGGCGTTGGCCGCTAGACCTCCGGAGCTGAAGCCGCTTTCTCGCGCTCCTTACAACCTGCTGATGACCAACGACGCGAAGACGATCTTCGAGACGATCGGCAAGCTGGCGGGAATAACGGTGATCTTTGACCCCGATTTTCCCGCGCGGCGAATCTCTACGGAATTGACGAACGTCACCTTGGAACAGGCGCTGGACATTGTGTCGCTGCAAAGCAAGGCCTTCTGGAAGCCGGTGACCAGCAACATCATCTTTGTTGCTCCGGATCAAGTTCAGAAGCGGCGCGACTATGAAGAACAGGTTGTGCGGACGTTTTATCTGCACAATGCGATACAAGCGCAGGATCTCACGGAAATCGTGACCGGCCTGCGCCAATTGCTCGATTTGAGGCACCTGCAGCAGCTCAATTCGCAAAACGCCATCATCATCCGTGATACGCCCGATAAGCTCGCGATTGCCGAAAAAATTATCCAAGATGTTGACAAGGCCAAGCCCGAGGTCATCGTCCAAGTGGAAGTCCTGCGGGCGCGCGTGGACCGCGTTCGCGATCTGGGTATTCAGCCTGGAGGATCGTCAACTCTCGCCTTCACACCCGCGAGCACGACCACGGGTTCCAGCGGCAGCAGCTCCACCACGACACCGACTGCTACTTCGGTTGCCTTGAACAAACTAAAGAGTATCGGAACGAAGGATTACAGCGTGACTCTCCCCGGGGCCACGGCGTCAGCGTTGTTGACCGACAGCACCACGAAGATCATCCAGAACCCAGAACTTCGCATGCTGGATGGCCAGCCCGCCAAGCTGAAAATTGGTGACCGCATCCCCGTTGCCACGGGCAGCTTCCAGGCGGGCGTGGGCATCGGCGGAGCAACCGCGGGCGGCATCGTCAACCCACTGGTGAACACACAATTCCAGTATCAGGATACCGGCGTCAACGTGGACATCACGCCGCGCATCCACCCGAATCGTGAGGTGAGCCTGAAGATTTCCATCGAGATTTCCTCCGTCTCAGGAAACTCCTCGATTGGCGGCATTTCGCAGCCCATCATCAGCCAGAACAAAATCGAACACGACGTTCGTTTACACGATGGCGAAGTGAACATCCTCGGCGGACTGATTGACCGCACGGAGACAAAGAATCTTTCCGGCTGGCCGGGGCTACAGAAGATTCCCTTCTTCCGCTACTTCTTCTCCAGCGAGCACACCGAATCACAGGAAGAGGAAATCCTCATCGTGCTGATCCCGCATATTGTTCGTATGCCCGAGTGGACAGCAGAGAATCTCCGCTCAATCAGCGCCGGGACGGACACCAATGTTCAGGTCCGACGCGAGCGCAGCATCGAGGCGCCGCCGGCAACGGGTGCACCGCCCGCAGCACCGGTGCAGCCGCCAGTGGGCGCGAATCCTCCCAAGCCTTCGGGAGCGGGGGCCACACCCTCCGCCCCTGAAGCCAAGGGCACGCGACTCCGCTTCGAACCGCAAAACCTGAAGCTGAAGGTTGGCGAAACGGCGACTATCGGCATCGTTGTGGAAGACGCGAAGGACCTGTTCTCCATTCCCATGCTGCTGCAATACGATCCAAAAGTCATCAGCGTGGAAGAAGTCCGGCACGGCGGGTTCCTCTCGGGCGGGACTCAGGAAATCGCCATTGTTCAGCGGGTGGACAAGGAGCGCGGCCAGGCCATCATCTCAGCCACGCGCCAACCCAATACGCCCGGAGTGAACGGCAGCGGGACTCTCGTAGGCATCGTTGTGCGGGGAGTCGCTCCGGGCACTTCGACTCTTTCCATCGTGCAAGTGAACGCGCACGATTCTCAGCAGAACATCATTTCACTGGCCACGGGAGAGGCGAACATCCAGGTGCAACCGTAACTGCAAGGAACAAGATGCGGAGTTTAGCGAGGTTCAACCGAAATCGTTCTACCGGCGAAGCGGGGATGACGCTGCTCGAGCTGATCATCGCCTGCACGATCCTGCTGATTCTATCGAGTGCCGCCATGCCGCTCGCGCGTTATACCGTCATGCGGCAACGCGAGTCCGAGTTGCGCCAGGATTTGCGCGAAATGCGGAACGCGATTGACCGCTACAAAGATCTTTCCGACCGGAACCTGATCCGCGTCGAGCTCGGCAGCGAGGGGTATCCGCCGGACCTCGACACGCTGGTAAAGGGTGTCCAGCTCGGCGCGACAAACGACCGCAGGATCCGGTTCTTGCGGCGCGTTCCCATTGACCCGATGACCGGCAGGGCTGATTGGGGGCTTCGCGCCATTCAAGACGATCCCGACTCGATGAGCTGGGGCGGGAAAAACATTTTCGACGTGTACTCGAAATCTCAGGGGACCGCGCTGGACGGAACCAAATATTCGGACTGGTAGAAAGATGCCGCGGCCCGGAATGAGGGAGCAGCCACGAGAAGCGTCGCGCAACTAAGATCACTCCACTTGCGCCGCTTGAGCGGCGGGAAGCGGGGCGCCTGGCTGGGCTTCACGCTTCTGGAGTTGATGATCGTCATCACGATTTTGCTCATCCTGATGACGGTCGGCATCGGACGGTACGAGCGGTCTGTCCACCGCGCAAGGGAGGCCGTGCTGCGCTCGGACCTGCAAACCATGCGCCAGGTCATTGACCAGTACACGCTGGATAAACAGGCAGCGCCGCAGTCGCTTGAGGATCTAGTTTCCGCCGGGTATATGCGATTTGTTCCTTTCGATCCGATCACGCATGCGAAAGACTGGAATGTCACCATCGAAGACGTGGTGCTCAGCCCGGAACAGACCAGCACAGGAATCACCGACGTTCACTCCAACTCCGCGCTGGTTTCCCCGTTTGAAAACACGCCTTACAACAGTTGGTAAGAACTCTTCAGCAGCTGTGGACGGAGCCTTCGATGGTTGAGGGCCGCCGGGGTTCCGTTTGACCTGTGAGGGAGAAGTCCGCTATCTTGCGCTAGACCACAGCAACACGCCCGACCGTCTGCTTCGAAGATAAACCCAGATGTGCTATCTCGTTGCTCGTACTTGGCTCTGCACACTTCTTGCATCAGAGTTTTGCATGGTATTCGGCAGCGATTGGCCCCAAGTTTTGGCGTCATGAGGTGCCCGGAGGACCCGTCCGGTCGGTATCTTTTGGTGGTCCAGGTGGCGGCTAAGCTCTTTTTCCCGAGTGGAGCGCGCCTGCCTTGGGCGCAGGAGGTCCGCGGTTCGAATCCGCGCGCCCCGACCAGTTATTGTTGGACGCGCCTTCGTCTCGATACCGCCACACACGCGTTTTCCGCTGACCATCTCGAGACCGAAATCAAGCAAGCATTATTCGTTTTCCGCAGAAAGTGTTATGGTTACAGCGCAAGAACGCGTCGAGACTGCCTTCGGGAGTGTTTCATGATTCACACGGGGCGTCACTTTCTCCAGATTCCCGGCCCCACCAACGTGCCGGATCGGGTCTTGCGGGCCATGGACCGTCCGGTGATTGACCATCGCGGCCCGGAATTCGCCAGGCTGGCAACCGAGGTGCTCGAAGGCCTGCGTCCGGTGTTTCAGACCACCGGCCCGGTGGTGATCTATCCGGCTTCGGGTTCTGGCGCATGGGAAGCAGCGATTGTGAATACGCTTTCCCCGGGCGACCGCGTACTGATGTTCGAGACCGGACATTTTTCCAATCTCTGGCGCGACATTGCCCAGCGGCATGGCTTGCTTGTCGAATACGTGCCCGGCAATTGGCGCAGGGGCGTTTCTCCCGCCGAGGTCGAGCAAAGACTCGCCGAGGATACGAACCACACCTTCAAGGCCGTCATGGTGGTCCACAACGAAACTTCCACCGGAGTGACCAGCCGCGTCGCCGAAGTTCGCCGCAGCATGGACCGCGTCCGCCATCCCGCGTTGCTGATGGTGGACACGATTTCGTCGCTCGCTTCCATCGATTATCGCCACGACGAATGGGGCGTGGATGTGACCGTTGCCGGTTCGCAGAAAGGCCTGATGCTCCCGCCGGGCCTCAGCTTCAACGCCATTTCCAAAAAAGCGCTGGCCGCCACGAAGACCGCCAAATTGCCGCGATACTACTGGGACTGGCAGGAAATGCTCAAGCCCAACCGCGCCGGTTTCTTTCCCTATACCCCGGCCACCAACCTGATCTGGGGCTTGCGCGAGTCGCTGCTGATGCTGCATGAGGAAGGATTGAGTAACGTCTTCCGCCGCCACGATCGCCACGCGGAAGCCGCGCGCGCAGCCGTGCACGCGTGGGGCTTGGAAGTAGTTTGCGAAGATCCGCGAGAATATTCAAGTTCGCTGACCGCGGTCTTCATGCCGGAGGGCCATGATGCGGACCGCTTGCGGGAATTCATCCTGGAGAATTTCGATATGTCGCTGGGGACGGGCCTCGCCAAACTCGCGGGCAAAGTCTTCCGCATCGGGCACCTGGGCCACTTCAACGATCTGATGCTGGCGGGAACCTTGAGCGGAGTGGAAATGGGGTTGCGTCTGGCGGGTATTCCCCATCAACCGGGAGGCGTTACCGCGGCCCTCAACAGCCTTGTGGCCAGACGCCAAGGCTCTAGCGTCAATTCCGTTGCTGAAGGAGTGCTTTCCTGATGCGCCGCTGCATTCC
>DASWCG010000249.1:0-2314 GCA_036390175.1 Candidatus Acidiferrales bacterium
GAATGAACTTGGTCGGAGACTTGCAGGGTGACCGGCGTGGGCGCACTCCAAATGACGACCTGCAAATTCTGGCGCGCGAGGGGGAAGGGGCTTGCGCGTCGGTTTGTGCAGGGCGTTCCCACCTGCCTCTGAGAGGGAAGCTAGGATGGATGACCCCACGCCCCGGTCCAAAAAAGACCGGGAAGTAGGAGTGCGCTCTTCGGGGCTCCTGTTCCCAAGCAGGAGCCCCACTTTTGTTGCGGGGCCTTTCACTTTCTTAGATTTCTTACTGTATTAAAGTTCGTTAATACCACTCGATGATTCCTGGTCATCCCCCGGCGAAGGTCAGCCCGCCAAGAGATCCTTTGCGCTTGACGGCGTTACCTTGCCCATCACCGGAACGCCGGCGTGGCGCAGAACGTTGGCTACCTCGGTTTCCTTCAAGCGCGAGGCGTCGTATTCAAACGTCAGCCGTTTGGCAGTTTCGTCCACGCGGAAGCGGCGCAGCCCGTAGGTGTTGGCAAACTCGCCCAGCTTGCGAAGCTGCTCGTTGTTCAGCGGCGATTGCAGTTCGTAAGTGATCTCCAACAAAGTCATGCCGCCCAGTATAGCAGCGTCCCTTGCGCTCAATTCCCCCCTGCCTAAATCTATCTGTTTCGGAGGTCAACTCATCTAAGATAGAGCCGATGAGTGATCCCTCCACGCCGAAGCGGAACGCCGGACTCCCGGTTCTGAATTCGACGCCAGCCGCAAAAGATCCTGTATGCGGGATGAGCGTGATTCCCGAACGGGCTGCCGCGCGGTTCGAACATGAAGGAAGAACCCTCTATTTCTGCAGCCTGGGCTGCGCGGAGAGGTTTCGCAAGGAACCGGCGCGGTACCTGGGGGTGGCGGGAACCGCGGGGGTGAGTCGCGGCGGGCCTGCCGGGATTGCGGGTGCGCCTCCGGCCGCAGCGAAACATTCGCCGCCCGCGGCAAAGCCGTCCGGCGCGGCAAGAGAGTACACCTGTCCGATGCATCCCGAAGTCGTGCGGAACGGGCCAGGCGCGTGCCCAATCTGCGGGATGGCGCTTGAGCCGCGCGAAGTAACGGCGGAAGAACAAGCCGATCCCGAACTCGAGATGATGTCCCGGCGGTTCTGGGTCAGCGCCGCACTGACCGCGCCGATTTTCTTCCTGGCCATGTCCGAAATCGCGGCGGGACACGGAGGTTTTCTTTCCGGCAGTCTTCGGACCTGGACCGAGCTAGTTCTGGCGACCCCGGTGGTCGTCTGGGGCGGCTGGCCGTTGTTCGAGCGCGGGTGGGCTTCTATCGTTCGTCGCAGCCCGAATATGTTCACGCTGATCGCCATGGGGACGGGGACGGCCTACGTGTACAGCGTCGTGGCAGCGCTTGCTCCGGGAATCTTTCCGGCATCGCTTCGGATGCACGGCGGGGAAGTCGCGGTTTACTTCGAATCGGCCGCAGTGATTACGACGCTGGTGCTGGTCGGGCAAGTATTGGAATTGCGCGCGCGGCGGCGGACCTCGTCGGCGATCCGCGCGCTATTGGGCCTCGCGCCAAAGACCGCGCGGCGCGTATCGCCAGACGGCCAAGAACAGGATGTGCCGCTCGAGCAGGTGACGCCTGGAGACCGTTTGCGAGTGCGTCCCGGCGAGAAGGTGCCCGTGGACGGCGTGGTGATCGAAGGAGCGAGCGCGGTGGATGAGTCTATGGTCACGGGGGAGGCGCTGCCGGCCGAAAAGAAACCCGGCGACCGCGTGACGGGAAGCACCGTGAATACCACGGGAAGTTTCCTGATGCGCGCGGAACGCGTGGGCAGCGAAACGCTGCTCGCACAGATTGTCCGCATGGTGAGCGAAGCGCAGCGCAGCCGCGCGCCCATTCAGAGGCTCGCCGATGTGGTTTCGTCGTATTTCGTGCCTGGCGTGATTGTGGCGGCGGCGATTACCTTTGTGGTGTGGATGCTGTTTGGGCCGGAGCCGCGGCTGGCCTATGCGCTGGTCAATGCCGTGGCCGTGCTCATCATCGCCTGCCCTTGCGCGCTGGGCCTGGCCACGCCGATGTCCATCATGGTGGGTGTGGGGCGCGGGGCCACGTCCGGCGTGCTCATCAAGAATGCCGAAGCGCTGGAGATCCTCGAGAAAGTGGATACGCTGGTGGTGGACAAGACCGGAACCCTGACCGAAGGGAAGCCGCGGGTCGTTTCGGTTTCCGTGTTGCGGGGGAGCGCGCTGGACGAAAGCGAGTTGCTGCGCTTGGCGGCGAGCCTCGAGCAGGGCAGCGAACATGCGCTGGCTTCAGCAATCGTAAGTGCGGCGAAAGAGAAGAAACT
>DASWCG010000250.1:0-4468 GCA_036390175.1 Candidatus Acidiferrales bacterium
AACCGTTGCGCGGTGAGCGCCGCGGCTCATCCGCTTCGCCGGCGCACCGGCGGCGGAGCGACTTCTTTCTTCGCTTTTTCGGCGTCCTTCATGGCGTCCTGGGTCCCTTCTATCGCGTCGTCGAGGTTGTCCTTGTAAATCTCGCGCTCGGCGCCGTTCGCCGACAAATCCTGGAGTATTGCGAGAAACTCCTTCCCTTTGCTCAGCATCTCCTTGATGCCGTCATGAATATTCTCCTGCTTCTGGACGCCCAGCACGATGAGTTCGGCGGCATCGTCCACGCATCCGCCGTAGGCGTTCATCAGGTAATTCAGCATCTCGGCGTGGTGTGAGCCTTGAGAGGGGTGCGCAAGCTCATACTGAAACTTTTTCAGCCGGTCGGCGGCAAATGCCAGGAACAGCTTGATCCGTTCGTTGGTGGTCTCCGCATCGCGGATCTTGTCGGCTTCCAGTTCGCTCAAATAATCCTTCTTTTCCTGCGCGGCCGCGCGCGGCTTCGCTGCGCGGATAGTTCCCGCAAGAACGAGCATGATGAGAAAGACTAACAGTAGGCCATTTCGAGCGCGCATCATGACCATGCTCCTTGGGGAGGCGGCTGAGGGTTATCCTGGGGCTTCGCCGGCGTCTTTTCCGGCGGTTTCCCCGGGCTCTTGCCCGGAGGCCGGGGAAACAGCGCGGCGATCAACTGGTCCTCGACGCCAATCAAATCCTTGCGCACGGCTTCCAGGCGTCCGCGGTAACTATCCGGCGTCTCGAGAATCGTCTCTTCGAGCACCCGCAGGCTCTTGCGCACGTGAATCTGCATTTCTTTGTAGCCTTCGGGATGGCGCTCTCCGTCGGGGTGAAAAGCCTTCAGCGCCGTCAGCGCGGCCTTCGCGTCGTCCCGGTAGCTTTCCATCCATTTGGCGACAGCGTCGTAATCGCCGGCATCGCCATAGCGGCGCGCCTCCTGAAACTGCGCGTCGCCAAGCTTGTGAATCAGTTTGGCTTTGCGAACTGCATTCGTTTCCCGATCGAACTCCGCCTGCAGCCCGGCCACGCGGTCTTGAGCGGCCACAGAGGCACAGCACAAACCCAGCCTCGCGGACAAAACCAGGATGACAATGTGAGTTGACGGGCGCCCCGCGCGCATCTTACCTCTTCTTCCGTCCCAGTTCCCGGGTCAGCAATTTAATCCGCTGCCGGGATTGAAAATCCTGATCCGCATTGCGATCCTGGTCGAGCTCGAGGAACTTTTCGTAGGCCTCGAGGGCCTCCTTCCGCTGCCCCAGCTTATCGTAGCAGGTTGCGCGGATAAACCAGGAACCTGCCGGCGGGGCTTCCCGCTTGGCAAGCAAATCCATTACCTGCAGGGCCGCGGGATAATTTCCCGCGAGGTAGTACACCGCGCCGAGGTCGCGCCATGCCCCGGTCAATTGCTCATCCAGGCCCAGCGCGACGCGCAGTTCTTTCTCGGCTGCGGGAAAATCATGTTTGTGCATGTAGGTATTGCCCAATTCGGCGTGCAGCGTCGCATCGCGCGGCGACTGTTGCAGCGCAGCCTGCAGCACGCCGATGGCCGCATCCCAGTTCTGCTGTGCAATAAAGACGTCGGCACGCAGCCTCAGCGAATCCGGCGGAGGCGTCGCACCCTCATCGGCGCGGTCCAGTTCGGCAATCGCTTTTTCATAATCCTTCTGCTCAAGCCACAAGCGCGCCAGCTGCCGCCGGCTTTCGCGGTCCTGGGGCTGCAATTCGAGATACGAAGCGAACGCTTCCGCCGCCTCGCGTTTGTTCTGCACAAAAAGCGCGTTCGCGAGACCCAGCTGCGCCGAGGCGGAATCGCCGCGCAACGCCAGTGCTTTGCGAAACTCTTTTTCCGCTTCGGGAGCGCGCTTGAGCTGAAGCAGCGTTCGCCCCAGAGCAAACGGGGCCTCGTAATCCCTCGGCTCCAGCCGCTCGGCGGCCTGATACGGCTCGATGGCGCCCTGCAAATCGCCGGAGCGTTCCAGCGCCCAGCCCAATAGGAATCTCACACGGCTTTGCGCGGGAAGGAGTTCCGCCGCTTTGCGCAACGGCGCGACCGCTTCGGCCGGCTCGCGGTCCACAAGCAACAAACCTAGATTCACGTGGGCTTCCGCCATCTTGGGGTCGAGCGCAATCGCGCGCTGGTATTCGCTCTTCGCGTCGTTCCATCGTTCGAGTCCGGTGTACGCGTAAGCAAGCTGGAAATGCGCGTAGGCGACATCCGACTTTTCGGCGATAAATTTGTTGAGCGACGCAACTGCCGCCGAAAAGTCTTTTTTATCTATTGCCGCCTGTGCTTCGTCGAGAAGGTCATTCAGCGGGCTCGAAACTTTTTCTGCGGTCTGCTTGGGAGTGCGGGAATTGTCTTTCGGGTGCTGCGCGCGGGCCACGCGCGGCAGGCAAAAAATCGGCGCCAAAGCGAAGAATGCAAGAAGCGTGAGCCGCGGACTCATTTTCCTGCAGCCGGGCTTGACGCGTGCGCATTTCCGGCGCGGGGCGCATGATTCACGCCGCGTCCATTGTGGTTTAGCACGCGCAACAAATACTTTCCCGTGTGCGATTGCGAATTCCGCGCCACCTGTTCGGGTGTTCCGGTGGCCACGATTCGCCCGCCCAGGTCGCCGCCTTCCGGCCCGAGATCAATCACCCAGTCGGCCGACTTGATGACTTCGAGGTTGTGCTCGATGATCACCAGCGATGCGCCCCCTTCGAGCAGCTTGCGGAAAGCCACCAGCAGCTTCTGGATATCGTCGAAATGCAATCCGGTGGTCGGCTCATCGAAGATGTACAACACACCTTGCGTCGCTGAACCGGTAAGATGCGCGGCGAGCTTCAGGCGTTGCGCTTCGCCTCCCGAGAGCGTCGTGGAAGATTGTCCCAGCCGCAAATATCCCAGGCCGACGTCGTCGAGGATTTTGAGCCTCGAGGTGATCTTGGGAACGGCGGCGAAAAAGGCCAGCGCCTCGCGGACCGTGAGCTGCAAAACCTCGTGGATGTTCTTGCCGTGATAGCGGACCTCGAGAACTCCGCTCTTGAAGCGCGTCCCGCGGCACTCCTCGCAAACCAGCTCGACATCCGCGAGAAACTGCATTTCCACCGTTACCGTGCCGTCGCCCTGGCAGGCTTCGCAGCGCCCGCCGGGAATGTTGAACGAAAATTGCCCGGGCTGGTAACCGCGCTTTTTCGCTTCCGGCGTGGAGGCAAACACTTCACGAATCGCATCGAACGCCTTCAAGTACGTCGAAGGGTTCGACCGCGGCGTCCGCCCGATCGGGGACTGATCCACAATGACCACGCCCTGCAACTGCGCGTCCCCTTCGATGCGGTCGCAGAACTCTTTCCAGCTTCCGCCGGTTTTCTTCGCCTCGAGGGCTTTGTACAAGACATCGTATACAAGCGTGGATTTGCCCGAGCCGGAGACTCCGGTGATCGCGGTCATCGTTTCCAGCGGAATCATGATGTCGAGGTCCTGCAGGTTGTGCACGCGGGCCCCGTACAGGCGCAGGAATTTCCCGCCCAATTTCCGGCGCAACGACGGAACGGGAATGCGCATCTCGCCGTTCAGATAGCGCGCGGTGAGCGATTGCGAGTCTTGCAGCAGTTGGTCCCGTGTTCCCGAAAAGAGAATCCGCCCGCCGTGCTCGCCGGCCCCGGGCCCGAGGTCCAGAACATGGTCGGCGGCGCCGATGGTGTCGGGATCGTGCTCGACGACGAGCACCGTGTTCCCCAAATCGCGCAGCGATTTCAAAATGTCAATCAGGCGCTGCGTATCCCGCGGGTGGAGGCCGATCGAGGGCTCGTCCAGCACGTACAGCGCGCCCACCAAGTGCGAGCCGAGCGAAGTGGCGAGCTGCGTCCGCTGTGCTTCCCCGCCCGAAAGCGTCGAGGTCAGCCGGTCGAGGCTCAGGTAGTCCAACCCCACTTCATCAAGGTACCGCAGCCGCTGCTGGGCTTCCTCGAGAATCTTGCCGGCGATTCTCGCCTGCGTGGCGCTCAGTTGCAGCGCATCGAGAAATGCGCGGGCTTCCTTGACGGTCATCCCGCACACTTCGGTGATGGATTTCTCCGCCACGCGCACCGCGCGCGCTTCCGGACGAAGCCGCGTGCCGCCGCATTCCGTGCAGGTGGCATAGCCGCGATAACGGCTCAGGAACACGCGGACGTGCAGTTTGTATTTTTTCCGCTCCAGCCAGTGGAAGAATCCGTTCACTCCTCCGAAGCCCGCTTTGGGGTCGCCTTCGAGAACCAGTTTGCGGTGCTCGGCCGCGAGGTGCCGGTACGGCACGCCGAGCGGGACACCGCGAGAACGGAGCCAGCGCTTCGCTTCCGCGAGCACCGTGCGGTAACGGGGCTTGGTCCACGGCTCGACGGCGCCGTCTTCCAGCGATTTGCTGGTGTCCGGAATCACGCGATTCAAATCGAAATCAATCGTGTTGCCAAATCCCTGACAGCGCGCGCAGGC
>DASWCG010000251.1:0-2428 GCA_036390175.1 Candidatus Acidiferrales bacterium
TTCGCGCAAGCTCCTTCCGGTATGGTGCAGAAAGAGATTTTCCAGGCTGGGCTCGGAGATGTGCACGTCGCACAATTCGACGCTAGCGCCGGAGGCCAAACTGGCGACTTCCGCAACGAGCGAACCGCCGCGGTCGGCGTAGAGATCGGCGCCGTTGCCATCCGTGGCGCGCACTTCCCGGACGCCGGCAAGGGCCTGTAGACGTTTGAGGAAATCCGGGGAGTGCAGGCCGAAGCGGAGACGCAGCAAAAAGCCGCCGGGAACGGAGCCCTTCAACTCCTGGGGAGTTCCGAGAGCGATGACGCGGCCGTGATCGATAATCGCGAGGCGTTTACAGAGCGCGTCGGCTTCTTCCATGTTGTGCGTAGTCAGCAGAATGGTTTTGCCGCTATGGTTGTATTCGCGGACGATCTCCCATAGAAGCAGACGCGTTTGCGGGTCCAAGCCGGCGCTGGGCTCGTCCAGGAAAAGTACCTGCGGATCGTGCATCATGGCGCGGGCGATCGAGAGACGCTGCATCATGCCGCCGGAGAAGCCGCGGACCATCTGGTCGGCGCGATCGGTGAGCTTGAAGCGTTCGAGGAGTAACTCCGCGCGTTTGGCGCGTTCGTGAGAGGAAAGGCCGAAATAGGCGCCGTGAAACACGAGAATTTCACGCGCGGTGAGCGAGAAATCCAGATTGGGGCGCTGGGCTACCACGCCGATCAAGCGCTTGACGGCGACCTGTTGTTGCCAGACGTCGTGTTCGCCGATGAAGGCCTGGCCGCTGGTCGGGCGGACACGCGTGGTGAGAACGCCGACGGTCGTGGACTTGCCGGCGCCGTTGGGGCCGAGCAGGCAGAAGATTTCTCCGGGCAAGATGTCGAGGGAAATTCCATCGAGCGCGATGACCTCAGGCTTGGGCTGTTTACCTTTGGCTTTCGGCGCGCCGAAGGAGAAGCCGCCCGTCCCGGCGGCCACGGGAGGAGCCGAAGTATAGACTTTGCGGAGGTCGCGCGTGCGAATGCCAGCTACCATGCCGGAGATCCTTTCCAGAATTCCCAAGACGCGCGGCCAGCGCGAGAGGTCTGAGGCGATAGCACCGATGGAATTAAGTACGCATGCGATGATTCCAGAGTATCGGGACAGAAGTCAATTTCAGGAAAGAGATGTCTTTGGCTGCCGCAAGAGCGGTGGACAGGCCGCGGCATTCCGAAAAACTGGGGCTTCGAGGTAGAATGCCGCCTTGCTCTGCAAGAAATCCAACTTGGGAAATGCAAACGATGACCAATCATAAAAAGAGATTTGGCAGAACGATGGTGATACCGCCGCTCTTGGCGCTGCTGGCCCTAGGGCCGATTCCGGCGATAGCGCAGCAAGTGGCTCCGCGGGATCCGGCGGAGCCCGCGAAGGGAAAGCCGCAGGCGAAGATTTTGGCGCGGCCGGCGGGAGCGATTGCGCGGGCGTCCGTCGATGAAAAATCGATGCGCGCGCTGATCGGGAAGCTGGTGGCGTGCGGGACGCGGCTGACGCTTTCTTCGTGGACAGACGCGAAGCGGGGGATTGGCTGCGGGCGGGATGCGATCGTGGCGCGATTGAATGAGATCGCGAAGGATTCCGGCGGAAAATTGCAGGTGGTAGTGGACAAATTCGAATCGACTTCGGAGCGGACGTCGGGAAAAGCGATTCCACTGGAAAATGTTTATGCGATTCTTCCGGGAAGCGATGCGAAGCTGGCGAAAACCATTTTTATTGTTTCGGGGCATTTTGATTCGCGCCCTTCGAACGTGATGGACCCGCAAGCCGATGCGCCCGGCGCGGACGACGATGGGTCGGGAGTGGCGGTGAGCGTGGAATGCGCGAGGCTATTGAGCAAGGCGGGGGCGAACGGGCGTGGGACGTATCGCGCGACGATACTTTTTGCGGCGGTATCCGGCGAAGAGCAGGGGCTGCTCGGCAGCACGCACCTCGTGGATTGGGTGAAGCAGCAGGGTTACACCGTGGGCGGAATGTTGGATGACGATATTGTTGGCGCAGACCCGGCACCAGGAGCACCGCATCGCGTGCGGCTTTTTTCCGGGAATGGCGAAATTGATGATGCGGATTCGTCTTCGCGGGAATTGGCGCGCGCGGTTGAGGAGATTGATGGGCGCAAGGCGATTCGCATGATTTTCCGCGTGGACCGCTACGGCCGCGGCGGCGATCACTACCCGTTTTATAAGGTAGGGCTGCCGGCGGTGCGGTTCACCGAGCCGCTGGAAGACTACAATCACCAGCATCAGACGCCGCGCACGGAAAACGGAATCGAATACGGAGACTATGAGAAGTATCTCAACTTTACGTTTATGGGCGACGTAGGGCGCGACAATGCCGAAGCGCTGCGGCAGTTAGCGCTAGCTCCTGCTCCCCCAAAAGATGCGAAGCTCACGGGTGCGGTCACGCCGGATGC
>DASWCG010000252.1:0-3830 GCA_036390175.1 Candidatus Acidiferrales bacterium
CGATGGCCCCTGGGCGGCGCGCGCCAAAGTCCGCGAAGTGATCAAATACGGCGCGACGGTCATCAAGGTCTGCGCCTCGGGAGGGGTCCTCAGCAAAGGCGACCAGCCCGGCACGCCGCAGTACACCCCGGAAGAATTGCAGGCCATCGCCGACGAAGCTCACAAACTCGGCCGCAAAGTGGCGGCGCACGCGCACGGCACGCAATCCATCAAGGACGCCATCCGCGCAGGGATTGACTCCATCGAGCATTCCAGCCTGATTGACGACGAAGGCATCGCGCTCGCCAAACAGCACGGCACCTTTTTGGTGTTCGACATCTACAACGACGACTACATTCTCCAGGAGGGTGGAAAGGCCGGCATGCTGCCCGAATCCATCGAAAAAGAAAAGAAGCTCGGCCGCCTCCAGCGCGAGAATTTTCGCCGGGCCTTCCAAGGCGGGGCGCGCATGGCTTTTGGCACCGATGCGGGCGTTTATCCGCACGGCGACAATGCCAAACAGTTTGCCACGATGGTGGAGTGGGGAATGAAACCGCTTGACGCGATTCAGGCCGCCACCGTCAACGCCGCCGAACTTCTGGGTTGGGCGAAGATTGGCTCGCTCGAGCCCGGCCATTTTGCGGACCTCATCGCTGTTTCCGGCGACCCATTGAGCGACGTGCGCGTCCTGGAGAGCGCGAAGTTCGTTGTGAAAGGTGGAATGGTGTACCGGAACGAGTTTTCGCCCAAGTGATCCTTGTCAACGAAGACTGGTGCGTCCATGCGCTTCCTCGCGCGTGAGGTAACGAGCGTCCGTTTTGAGAAGAGCCTTGCGCGCTAAAGCGCGCCGGATGGCGCGCCTATAGACCATGCGGACTTTGACTTTTCTGAACCACTCTCGATTAGGACCCAGCGCAATCCAGTAGCGGTCGCCCTCAAAATGAATGTGCTGAATCCGCCACTCTTCGGTGACCGAATCGTAGTAACAAATGGCCACCGAATCTGAGTCGCTGGCGAGCACCTCGTATGGCCGTGTGAACCGCTGGTCGCCGTAAACGCCGCGAACCCGTACCCCCGTGTAGGTGAGCGTGAGCTTGCCAAAGATAGTCGCGAGGCGCTCCCGTTGGCTGCGGGTCACTCCTTGCTTGAACCGCCAGTCCAGAAGTGTGCGCCGACGGTCGGAACGCCATGTACCGAGGAGCCTCCTCTCCGTTTTTGACTTGCGCGCGGGCATTTCACGGGCGGTGCCGAGCGCTCTTTACGCCGTGGCCGCTTTGACCTGCGCCAGTGCGGTGGCCACTTCGTTCAGGTCCGGCACCACGGGAATATCGTAATTCTTGAACCAGGCGACCTTGCCGGCTTTATTCACGATGGCGATGGCGCGCCCGGTGATTCCTTTGTCGGGCATAAACACGCCGTATTTTTCCGCCATGGCGCCGCGCGGCTGAAAATCGGCCAGCAGCGGATACTTGATGCCCATCTTCTCCGCGTAGGCCTTGTGCGACCAAGTGCTGTCCACGCTCACGCCCAGCACTTGCGCGTCGAGCGTCTCGAACTGCTTCATCTCATTCACGAAGCAGGCATGCTCGTTCGTGCATGTGGGGCTCCAGTCCAGCGGATAAAACACCAGCACGACATTCTTTTTCCCTTTGAAGTCCGCCAGTTTCACTTCCTTCATGCTCTGATCTTTCAGCGTAAAGTCCGGCGCCGCCTGTCCCACTGCGATAGCCATGGTGGTTCCTCCATGCAGATGATTTCTGCACCTCTGCCATCATAGCCGAACGCTTCTCCGCTTACAAATTGGCGCGCAGCGAAGCTCCTTCCCGCGGCGAATCTTTTTTCTGTCGACACCAATCTGTTACGATACGCGGGGCGTACCGCCGCGATTCAT
This sequence comes from Candidatus Acidiferrales bacterium, assembly GCA_036390175.1. Classification (GTDB taxonomy): domain Bacteria; phylum Acidobacteriota; class Terriglobia; order Acidiferrales; family UBA7541; genus DASQHY01. The sequence goes on from DASWCG010000252.1 coordinate 1,871, forward strand.
CATGCCGCAGCTCAGCCTTGAGGAAGCGTATCCCTCGCTGTCGTTCCGGCCGCGCAGCCGCAACTGGTGGGCGCGGCTGACGCACGTTCCCGCGGAGTGCATTCATCTGGAAAACGATCCCTCGTGGGCGGCGACGTTTATGCCCGACACGCTGTTCTTGCGCGGTACGCCCAGAATCCTCAAGTTTCCGCCGCGCCCGGAAGTCTCGCTCTGCCGCGAATGTTTCCTCGGAATTCTCGAAGGCGAACTGGGCACCTATCCCGGCCGCGTCATCGCCTTCGAACCGGACGCGGAGCATTTCACACAGTATTTCTTTGTTGCCGAACGGGAATTGGATCCCGCCGGTCTGCGCCCGGAAGTCTCTTCCGTCATTGCGCAGCGGCTGAAAGAACCCGGCGGCGCCTGCGAAATCTGCTCCTCTCGCGCCGCTTGGCTGTGGCTCTCGCGCGCGGATGTTCCTTCGCTCGACGACACCGAGCGCATCGCCGCCGCTTCCGGCCGGCGGCTCTGCGCCAAGCACGGCGCGCAAACACTTTGCCGTGCGTTGGCGGCCTTTTCGGATGTAAACTTGTTTTACGTCAACGCGCCGTATGGGGAAGCCGGCGCCTATGTCTGGATCTGAAGGCTCTCCTGCGGCGTGGATGAGGGGGGCAGCCATGCCCGGAGCCGGAGCCAGCCGCCAGCAAGAACCTCACAAAGAAATGACACTGCGCGAGTTGGTGGAAAAATACCGGTCCATCGGCGGCGGATTCGGCCGGCCAGCCGCGCTTGCCGCTTTCGGCCTGGCACAGGCCGAGACGGAGCACCTTTTCGGCATTTACGACGAGGACTACCATATCAGCCGCTTCTTCCATTTCAGCGAATCGGACGGCGAACGCTTTTTCATCAACGGCTTTCCGGTGACTCACGTTTCCCTTGACGCCGAAATCGAAACGATTCTCTGAGGCCCGCGCCAGCCGGCTGAAACGCCGTATGGAAAGTGCGGGAAAATAATCCTGGATCTGTGCCGGACCAAACCTGTTTCACACAGGCTGCTTGACAACTCCGAGGCGCCCCGAGTAGAGTCGCGCAAGTTTTTTCCGAAATCCGGACTACGGGAACGGTTCGCCGGACGCCGAGATAGGTTGCCATTGGACGTTACGAACCATGACGTTCTGTTGGTCGGAGGCGGCGGGGCAGGCCTCCGAGCCGCGATTGCCGTCTCCGAATTCAATCCCAAATTGAGTGTGGCCGTCGTCTCCAAGGTATATCCCATGCGCAGCCACACGGTCTCTGCCGAAGGAGGAGCTGCGGCAGTCATCAAGCCCGGTGACACCCTCGACGAGCATGCCTACGACACCATTTCCGGCGGCGACTGGCTCTGCGATCAAGACGCCGTCGAGGCCTTTGTTAAAGAAGCTCCCGAGGAATTGCTGCGGTTGGAACGATGGGGTTGTCCGTGGAGCCGCGACCCGGACGGACACATTGCCGTACGTGCTTTCGGCGGGATGACGAAGATGCGCACGTGGTTCGCCGCGGACAAGACGGGCTTCCACATGCTGCACACCTTGTTTCAGACCACTCTGAAATACAACGCCATCACCCGCTATGACGAATGGTTCGTCACCAGGCTGCTGGTGGACGACGGACGCGTGCAGGGCGTAGTGGCCATCGAACTCATGTCGGGGAAGATCCAGGCCATCACCGCCAAGGCCGTCATATTGTGCACCGGAGGGTGCGGGCGAGTTTTTCCTTTCACCACCAACGCCAACATCAAGAATGGCGACGGAATGGCGCTCGCCTATCGCGCGGGCGCACCCTTGAAGGACATGGAGTTCGTCCAGTACCACCCCACGGGCCTGCCGTTTACCGGGATTCTGATTACCGAGGCGGCACGCTCTGAGGGCGGCTACCTGCTCAACAAAGACGGCTACCGCTATCTGCAGGACTACAATCTGGGCACTCCCCACCCGAAGCCGGT
>DASWCG010000253.1:0-2648 GCA_036390175.1 Candidatus Acidiferrales bacterium
CAGCGGATGCGTCTCCCGGTGTCCCAGATATCCCGGAGGCGAACCGATCAGCTTGGCGATCTCGTGGGAGTGCTGGAACTCCGCGCAGTCCACCTTGATTACCGCCCGCGAGTCGCCAAACAGAATCTCCGCGGCGGCTTCCACGATGCGGGTTTTCCCCGAACCGGTGGGGCCCAGAAACAGCAGGTTGCCCACCGGACGCCCCGGCGAATTCAGCCCCGCGCAGAACACCTGGTACAAATCCACCAGCGACTGCACCGCTTCCTCCTGCCCCACGATCTTTTTGCGCAGCGCTGCTTGAAATTCCTCCGAATGGGTGCTGCGAATTGTTGGATCTAGCGGCCCTGTGCGCGCGGTCATCGTCTCTCCTAACGAATCCCCGAATCGAGGATTCCCTTCGTCAGCGGGGCCTCATCGAACTGGTTCAACTTCACCTGAATGGTCGAATGCAGCAGCCGGAGTTGGGTCAAAATCTCATAGCCCACTTCGGGCGAACCGGAAACGTTCAACACCGGGGGGAACAGGTCCGCCAGGTCCAGATTCAGCGTGCGCAGCGCGGAAACCAGTTTCTGGACCGAAGGGGATTGCGCATCAAACAGGTTCACACTGCTGTTGACCTGCTCGCGCAATTCCTTCCAGTCGAGATCCACAAAGGGATGCTTTTTCGCCACCAGCTTCACCACATCATTTGTGATGCGTGGGCGTTCGCCCAAGCTGGCCAGGTGGAGTTGCTTCACCTTGCCGCCGCGGCGGACGTTGTGGACCAGGTAGTAGGCATTTCCTTTGCGCCGGACAAATGCCATGGTTTTGCTCCTTCGCCTCGATAGTCCGTGTAGTGTAAGCATCGTCCACTACACCTGTCAATGTTCGATGCGACACATTCCCAAAGGTTGCTTCCAACTGGTTACCTCGCCGCGCAACGCATCGCTCCTCGCTCTCTATCTTTCTAAACACTTAGATGCGCTCCGAGTTGCCGCGGACTGTGCCCTGCAAGTATACGGATTTTTTACCCATCGTTCGGCAGAAATTTCCCTCCGGCATCGCTCCCCTTTTCCCTAAGTCCTTATTCCGGTACGATCAATTCGGAAGGCGCAGATGTCCTGGGTGGCGGTCTACAGCCTGGTGAAGCAAATCCCGCGCGGCCGTGTAATCACCTATGGGCAACTGGGAAAACTGCTCAAGCTGCGGGGGGGTGCGCGCGCGGCGGGACGCGCGATGGCCGCAAGCCCGTCCGGCCAGGGGATTCCCTGGCACCGCGTGATCGGCGCCGGAGGACGCATTCTCCTGCGCGAGCCGCATGCCTCGCTCCAGCAATGGTTGCTGGAAAGCGAAGGCGTTGGCGTCCTCGAGCGCCGCGTGGATCTCTCAAAACATCTTTGGGTGCCGCCAGGGCGTCCCGCGGCCAAACCAAGAAAGCCCCGCTCCGCCATCCGCAAGTGAACTCCCGAACCGGCGGCACTGTGTGCTATAGATGGGTGTTCCCATGACCGGGGCCATTCTGCAGGTCGAGAACCTCACCAAGCGCTACGGCGACGTCGAAGCGCTCCGCGGTGTCAGCTTTGACGTGCAGGAGGGCGAAGTTTTCGGGTTGCTTGGCCCGAACGGCGCCGGGAAGACCACCACTGTCGAAATCCTCGAAGGGCTGCGCACCGCCGACAGTGGCAGGGTCCAGGTCTGCGGCCTCGACCCGGAACGCAACGGCAACGAGCTCAAGCACGAAATCGGCGCGGCATTGCAATCTACTGCCCTCCCGGAAAAGATGCGCGTCGCCGAAGCGCTCCGGCTCTTTTCCCGCTTTTACAAGCGCCGCCGCAATCCCGACGAGCTGTTGAAGCGCTTTGGCCTCGAGGAAAAGCGCAACGCCTTCTATTCGCAGCTCTCCGGTGGACAGAAGCAGCGGCTGGCGCTGGCCATGGCGCTCGTCAACGATCCGCGCGTGCTGTTTTTCGACGAGCCCACCGCCGGCCTCGATCCCCAGGTGCGCCGCGAGATTTATGACATCATCGAGGAGCTCCGGCGCGATAAAAAGACGCTGCTGTTGACCACCCATTACATTGAAGAGGCCGAGCGGCTGTGCGACCGCGTGGCCATTGTGGACCACGGTAAGGTGATTGCCCTCGGCACGCCGCGCGAGTTGAAGCAGCGCTCCGCGGGAACCACGCGCATCGAGGTGCGCCTGGCAAAGCCCGATACCGACGGCTCGCTGCGTCAGCTCGAGGGCGTCACCGATTGCCGCGTGGTGGACGGCAGTTACGTTCTGCACTCCTCGCGCCCGCCGCAAACCATCGTGTCGCTCGTGAAGCACCTCGAAGCAGAGGGCAATGAGCTGGCCAGCCTGGAAATTGCCGCGCCGTCGCTCGAAGACGTTTTCCTCGAACTCACCGGAAGGAGGCTGCGCGATTGAGGCATACCTGGACGCTTACGGTCAGCCGCATGCGGCTCGCCATGCGCAACCGCGCCTTCTTGTTCTTCAGCCTGGTCATGCCGCTGGCGTTTTTGTTTTTGGCCATGGGCATCTTCGCGAAAGGGTTGGCCAACGCCACCAACTACATTCTCGCTCCGGTGCTCGCGCTGACCGTGATGGGGAGTTTCTGGGGACTCAGCGTGCAGCTCGTGATGTTCCGCGAGCAGGGCATCTTGCGAAGATT
>DASWCG010000254.1:0-2949 GCA_036390175.1 Candidatus Acidiferrales bacterium
CGGCAAGAAGCACACAGCCGAATGTCCTCAACGATTGACACCTGGGTCGAACAGGTCCTCGCGGGAGACATCCGCGCCATCTCCCGCGCGATCACCGCCATCGAGAATCATCATCCCGAAGCGGAAGAAATCCTGCGGCGCGTTTTCCCGCACACCGGAAAGGGCTACCTGGCCGGGATTACCGGCGCGCCGGGCACGGGAAAGAGCACGCTGGTGGACCGCCTAGCGTCGCACTACCGGCGGGCGCAACAGCGCGTGGGAATTATCGCGGTGGATCCCACGAGTCCGTTTACGGGGGGAGCGATTTTGGGCGACCGCATCCGGATGCAGGGGCACGCCAGCGACACCGGGATTTTCATCCGCTCGATGGCGACGCGCGGGTTTCTGGGCGGGCTGGCGCGGGCAACGGCGGAGGTGGCGCTGCTGTTGGACGCTGCGGGAAAACAATCCGTGCTGATTGAGACCGTAGGTGTCGGTCAGGATGAGATTGATATCGTGCGGCTGGCGGATTGCATCGTGGTGGTGATGGTCCCCGGTTTGGGCGACGACATACAGAACATGAAGGCCGGGTTGATGGAGATTGCCGACATCTTCGTGCTGAACAAATCAGACCGCGAAGGCGCGGACAGGCTCGAACAGCAACTTCATGCCATGCTGCAACTGGCGCCGGAACGAGAGGGCTGGCGACCGCCCGTGGTGCGCACCGTGGCGACGGAAAACAAGGGGATAGACGCCCTGGCGAAGGCCATTGCCGAATTTCGGGAGCGATTTGCCACCAGCAAACAACGCCACGAGAAAAAAATCGAGAACTGGAAACAGCGGTTGATGGAAATGCTGGAGACGCGGCTGGTCGAAAGAGCGCTCGACGGCGCGGCCGGGGAAAAGCTCCTGGCGGAACTTGCGGAGTCGGTGGCGGACCGGCGAACAGATCCGTTTTCTGCGGTGAGCGAAATACTCAGACGGAGTGGATTGGGCTGAAGCGCAGCGGCGGGCATTCCCGCGGCGGAACATTGTTTGGACACAAGGAGATTTTCGAATGGGCAAAGCAAAACCCAGGAGAATCGCGCGCGGGGGCAAAACGGAAAAAGCCGCGATTGGAATTATCGGGGGCAGCGGCTTCTATACCATGCCGGGGCTTGCGGACGCACGCGAAGTCCGCATGAAGACCCCGTTCGGCGAGCCGTCGGACGCGTTCGTCATCGGGACGCTGGAAGGGAAGCGCGTGGCTTTCCTGGCGCGCCACGGCCGGGGGCATCGCATTTTGCCCTCGGAGATCAACTACCGCGCCAATATTTATGCGCTGAAACTGCTTGGCGCGGAACGCGTGATTTCCGTCGGGGCGGTGGGGTCGCTCCAGGAGGAACTTCGCCCGATGGAGTTTCTCGTGCCGGACCAGTTTTTTGACCGCACGAAACAGCGGATCTCCACGTTCTTCGGCGGCGGCCTGGTGGCGCACGTGGGGTTCGACAAGCCCACCTGCAAGGAGCTTTCGGGGGTCCTGGGCGACGCCTGCGACCGCGCGGCGGTAAAAGTCCACCGCGGCGGGACGTATGTTTGTATCGAGGGGCCGCAGTTCTCCACGCTTGCCGAAGCGCACGTCCATCGGCAGCTGCGGTTCGAAGTGATCGGCATGACCAACGTCACGGAAGCGAAATTGGCGCGGGAAGCGGAGCTGTGCTACGCCACGGTAGCGATGATCACCGACTACGATTGCTGGCATCCGCAACACGAATCGGTCACCGTGGCGGAGATCATCAACAACCTGAACCGGAACGCGCAGAACGCGCAGAACGTGGTTCGTGAAGCCGTCCGCGCGCTGCCGCGGGAACGCGGCTGCAAGTGCGGCGAGGCTCTGCGGCACGCCATCGTTACCGACCCTGCGCTGATTCCCGCGGCCACGCGCAAGCGCCTGGCTGCCATCGTGGGCAAATACCTTTCGTAAGGGAGCGGATGGAAATGGCTTTGCTCGTGGTGGGTTCGGTTGCCTTCGATTCCTTGGAATCTCCGTTTGGCAAAGTGGAACGCACGATCGGCGGAGCGGCGACGTATTTCTCCGTTGCGGCGAGCTTCTTTACCCATGTGAACCTCGTCGCCGTCGTGGGCGAGGATTTCACCGAGGAGCACGCCAGGATCTTCGAGCGCCGGCGGATCGACACACGGGGGCTCGAACGCGTGCCGGGGAATTCGTTCTTCTGGGCGGGGCGTTACAGCGTCAACCTGAACGACCGCGTCACGCTGGCAACCGAGCTGAACGTCTTTGCGGACTTTGATCCGAAGCTCCCGGAAGAATACCGCGACTCGAGATACGTGTTCCTGGCGAACATCGCCCCGACGCTGCAGCGCGCCGTGCTGACTCAGGTGCGGAGAAAGCCCAGGGTCGTGGCGCTCGATACGATGAACTACTGGATCGAGCGAACGCCCGACGAGCTTCGCCAGGTGCTGCGGCACACGGACGTCCTGCTGATCAATGATTCGGAGACGCGGCAGCTTTCCAATGAGCACAACCTGCTTCGTTGCGCGCGGCACATTTTCAAGATGGGGCCGAAATCGCTGGTCATCAAACGCGGCGAGCACGGTGCGACGCTGGTGGACAACAAGGGCGTGTTTTGCGTCCCCGCCTTTCCGCTCGAAGAGCCGCACGATCCAACCGGCGCGGGCGATTCCTTCGCCGGGGGGTTTATGGGCTATCTGGCTTCGGCCGGGAACACCAGCGACGCCGTTCTGAGGCGGGCGATGGTGTACGGGTCCGTGCTGGGGAGTTTCGCGGTCGAGCGATTCGGGCTGGATCGGCTTCGGACGCTGACCAAGCGGGAAATCCAGGCGCGCGCGCGTCACTTCCTGAAGCTCACGCAATTTACGTTGTAAGGGGTACAATCGCCGGGAATCGCGGGAATGCGGAGGAATCTGTGCCGGTGAGTTCGGCGGAAACGATTCTCGTCAGGCTTCTGG
>DASWCG010000255.1:0-32055 GCA_036390175.1 Candidatus Acidiferrales bacterium
CGGCGTCGGTCTTATCCTGCGCGACGCGGTGCTTCAAGCCGGCAATCTTTTTTTCGAGTTCGGCGACTTTATCGGCTTCGGTTTCCGTGGGAAGCGCGCGGCGCCATTCCATCAGGGACTTCTCCCATTCCGCGGCGGCCAGGTCCTGACGGCCGGTCTTGAAATAGACGTCGCCCAGGTGGCCGTGAATCGTCGGGTCGTGACTCTCGCGTTCGAGGGCTTTCAGGAGAGAGGTCTCGGCTTCCGGGAGGCGGTTCTGCTTGTAATAGATCCAGCCGAGGCTGTCGAGATACGCGCCGTTATAGGGCTCTTCGACCAGGGCGCGGCGCACCAGCGCGCTCGCTTCGTCGAGGCGGATGCCGAGATCGCCCAGCATGTAGCCGTAATAGTTGAGCACCGCGGCATTGTGCGGATTCACTTCGAGGACGCGGCGAAACTCGACTTCGGCGCGGTCAAACATCTTCTGGCGTTCGTAGATGGCGCCGAGCATGAACCAAACCATCTCGTTGTCGGAGGGGCGGCCGGGGAGCTTTTCCGCGGCACGCGCCGCCGCTTCGGCTTCGGCGTAGCGCCGCCCCCGCTCGTATACCTGGGAAATATCGACCTGAATCTCGCGGTCCCCTTCAGTACCAGTGAGCAATCCCTTCAAGATGCGCACGCCTTCGTCGGTGTCGCCTTTTTCGCCGAGGAGCATGGCATAAGTGGTCCGCAAAGGCACATCTTTTGGATAAAGCTGGAGCGACTTGCGGGCCTCGTCCATGGCGTGGGGAAGGTCTTTCGCGGCGCGGTAGGTGTCAATAATCAGGACGCGCGCGTGGCGCTCTTCCTCGTCACCGAGCCGGAGCATCTCTTGAAACGTATTGATCGCCGCCGGATAGCGCCCCACTTCGCGGTAAAGACGCCCTAATTGCTGGTACAAGACGGCGAGGGTACGGCGGCTGGAAGGAGTCATCGGCGTCTGGCCCTTGACGGTGGCAGCGGCATCGGAAAGCACGCGGATGGAGTCGTCGAAGCGCCCTTGCGATTCGTACAGCATGGCCTCGTTGTAAATTACTTCCAGGCTGCCCGGCGCGTGCTGGCGGGCGCGGAGCAGAGCCTGCTCCGCTAAATCGAGCTGGTGCAGCCCGCGGTAGACCTGCGAGAGACGCAGGTAGGTTTCCGCGTCGTCTGGCTCCATTTCAGACAGCTTCTGATACTGTTCGAGGGCTTCTTTGTACTTTTCCTGCGCGAGGAGCGCCTGGCCGAGACCCCGCCGGTGGCCTGCTTCCGTCGGATCGAGTTCCACGGCCTTTTTGAAAGCCGCTTCAGCCTTTGCGGGATTTTTCGCCTGCGTATAGGCGTCCCCCAGCAGGTCCAGCAAGCTTGGCGTGGGCGCGCGTTGGATGATGCCTTCCAGAAGAGCGATGGCTTCGTCAGGCTTGCCTTCATCCACGAGGAGTTGCGTCAGTTGCTCGACGGCCGATTCGTTTTCGGGATCGCGCTGGAGCAGTCCGCGCAGGACCTGCGCGGCCTTCTCATGCTGGTTCTGCAAGCGATACAGCCGCGAGAGCCAGAGCGCCGATTCCGTATCGCGGGGATCCAAGCGAAGGATCTCTTTGTATTGCTCGACGGCGCGCGCCACCGTTTCGGTTTGCGCCGCGGAGGCATTTCCGTCGCCCAGGGCGCGCACGTAGATCCGGCCGAGCAAGCGGTGAGCCGCGACGTCGTCCGGGGCGCGTTTCAGAACTTGCTGCGCCTCAAGAACTGCGTCGCGGATGCGCTGCGTCTTCCAATACATCTCGGCCAAGCGCTCACCGATTACGGCAGAGGCAGGGTCAAGGGCGTAGGCCTTCTTAAAGAATTCGATAGCCTGGTTGGCATACTCGCTGCGGCCAGTGGAGTCGTACATCTGCTCGTACATCTTTTCGTAGTAGTGCCCGAGGGCCAGGTCGTAATAAATCTCCGCGCGAGTCTTGGCGTCGCCGACGGAAGCAGGCGTGGAGGAAGGTGCGCTTTTCTGCTGCGGCGCCGGGGAGGGGGCCGGGGATTGTTCCTGGGCGAGAACTGCCGCCGACAAGAACAGGAAGGCCGGAATTGCCAGGAGCATCTTGCGAATCTTCATCGAACCCTCGAAGTGGAAAATTATCCTATAGAGGTGAGCGGGGGTCAAAAGAAACACCCGCCCGGATTTCCTGGGCGAAAAGGGCCACAACAGTAGGATGCTTTGCCGGGGAAAGGCGTTCCGGAAAAAGGGGGCGAAGAGAAAGCTTGACAATCTCCATATTACTAGTATTATAGAAAGATGCTGCGCGGCCCTTCCCCGGAACGGTTCTCCCGCTTTGCCGATATGTTTTCGGCGATTGGCGCGGAGCCGCGGCTGTGTATCCTGCGAATACTCCTGGCGGCGCATCCGCAGGGATTGGTGGTAAACGAAATTCAGGAGGAGCTGGGGATTCCCGCTTCGACGCTTTCGCACCATCTGGAAAAACTGAAACACGAAGGATTGGTGAGCGTCCGCCGGGAACGCCAGTTCTTGTGGTACGCCGCAAACACCGGCGCGCTCAAGGAATTGATGGGCTTTTTATACGAAGAGTGCTGCACGCGCAGCCAAGCGATTTCGCCGGAGGAGCTTGCGCGAGCGTCGAAATGATGCGGCCGTGCGGCGAAGCGACACACGGGCAGATGACAAGGTGACAAAATGAGCGAGCAAAATTTGCAGGAAGTTGTGAGGCAGAAATACGGCCAGGCGGCGCAACGGGTGGCGCAGGGCGCGAGCCCATGCTGCGGAGACGCGGCAGAAACAATGGGATGCGATCCCATTACCGCAAATCTTTACAACGACGCGGAAAAAGCGGCGTTGCCTTCGGAGGCGGTCGCAGCGTCGCTGGGCTGCGGAAATCCGGCGGCGCTCGCACAGCTCCATCCGGGCGAAATCGTTCTGGACCTCGGCTCGGGCGGAGGGATAGACGTTCTTCTGTCCGCGCGGCGCGTGGGTCCGGCGGGCAAGGCGTATGGCCTGGACATGACCGACGAAATGCTGGCGCTGGCGCGCGAGAATCAGCGCAAAGCAGGAATTGAGAACGCTGAATTTTTGAAGGGCGCCATCGAAAGCATGCCGCTGCCCGACAACACCGTGGATGTCGTCATTTCGAACTGCGTGATCAATCTTTCGGGAGACAAAGACCAGGTGCTTTCCGAGGCCTACCGCGTGCTCAAGCCGGGCGGGCGATTCGCGGTTTCCGATGTTGTCGTTCGCGGAGAGGTTCCGGCGGCGATTCGCAGAAACGTGGAATTGTGGATCGGCTGCATCGCCGGAGCCCTCGAGGAAAACGAATACCGCTCAAAACTCGCGAAGGCGGGCTTCGAGAACATCGCCGTGGAACCGACTCGGGTGTACAAAGTGAGCGACGCGCGGGAATTTCTGGAGAAGGCGGGAGTGGATGCGGAAGCCATCGCCCCGCAGGTGGACGGCAAATTCATGAGCGCTTTTGTCCGCGCCGTGAAACCCGCCGCCAAGCAAGCCTGTTGCGGGCCTTCCTGCTGCGCCTGATGGTGAGCCCCTTCCCGGCGAGTTCATGTCCGAAAAACGGGTTCTGATTCTGTGTACGGGAAATTCAGCGCGGAGCCAGATGGCCGAGGGTCTGCTGCGCCACTTGAGTCAGAATCGCCTGGAAGTCCGCAGCGCCGGCACGCAGCCATCCGCCGTAAATCCGCTGGCCATCGAAGCCATGCGAGAAATCGGTCTGGACATTTCCACGCACCGCTCGAAATTCGTGGCGGAATTCGAGGGACAGAGGTTTGATACGGTCATCACGGTTTGCGATCGCGCCGCCGAGCATTGTCCCGTCTTCGCTGGAGCGCCCGAACGGATTCATTGGAGTCTGCCCGACCCGGCGGCCGTGAACGGCACGCACGAGGAAAAGCTCGCCGCATTCCGCAACGCCCGCGACGACCTGGAACGGAAACTGCGCGGGTTCCTCCAGACCCGTCGCCCGTAAGCCTCATGCCGTCGCGGTAAGCAGCGGCGATGACAGAATTTAAGTTTGGCCTCTGCCTCAAAGCGATTCAGTGGAGGAAGTGGCGGATGCCGGTGAAGACCATGGCGAGATTCAGCCGGTCGGCTGCGGCGACGACTTCGGCATCGCGCACCGAGCCGCCGGGCTGAATCACCGCGGTTGCTCCGGCGCGCGCAGCCTCTTCCACGCCATCGGGAAACGGGAAGAAGGCATCGGAAGCAGCCACGCTTCCGGCGAGCGGGAGCTGCGCTTTCATCACCGCGACCTTCACCGCATCCACGCGGCTCATCTGCCCGGCGCCGACGCCGAGCGTCTGGCCGTCGCGCGCAAAAACGATGGCATTGGATTTCACGTGCTTCGCCACTTTCCAGGCGAAGCGCATCGCCTGCATTTCGTCCAGCGTGGGGATGCGCTTGGTTACCGTCCGCAGTTCGAGGTCGTTGAGTTCGCCGAGGTCGGGCTGCTGGACGAGCACGCCGCCGAAAATGCGCTTGAATTGCAGATCGCGTGACGCCCCGAGTCCGCCCTCCGGGAGTTCCAGCACGCGCAGATTTTTTTTCGCCGCAAACGCGGCGTAAGCCCGTACCTCGAAGCCCGGCGCGAGTATGCATTCGACGAAAAGCTTCGTCACCTCTTCGGCCGTCGCTCCATCCACCGGGCGATTGAATGCGAGAACTCCCCCAAAGGCGGAAACGGGGTCGCACGCCAGCGCCTTGCGATACGCATTGAGCAAGGTATCCTGCTCGGCTGCGCCGCAGGGGTTGGTGTGCTTGATGATGACCGCCGCCGGAACGGAAAATTCCCCCGCCAGGCTGCGCGCCGCTTCCAGGTCCACAAAATTGTTGTAGGAAAGCTCCTTGCCCTGAATCTGCCGCGCGCCGGCGAGGCCTTCGGGGGTGCGCCCCGCGGGAATATAGAGCGCGGCGGATTGATGCGGGTTTTCGCCGTACCGCAGCGATTGCAGGCGCACGAGCGAAACGTTCAAGCGCGAGGGAAGCACGGCGTGCTTGCCGAGCGACACGCCGCCCGGGGAAGCAGAAAGGCGCTCGAGTTCCGAGGCAATCAGCCCGTCGTAGCGCGAGGTGGCCGCAAACACTTTGCGGGCAAGCTCCAGGCGCGTCCCCAGGCTGACTTCGCGGTTCGCTTCGAGCTCTGCGGCGACACGGTGATAGTCGGCCGGCTCGGTTACCACCGTCACGCTTTCGAAATTCTTCGCCGCCGAACGCAACATGGCCGGGCCGCCGATATCAATGTTTTCGATAAGTTCTTCGGAAGTCAGATCGCTCTTCGCGGTTGTCGCCTCAAACGGATAAAGATTGACGACCACCAGGTCGATCGGCGCGAGGCCGTGCTCGGCCGCTTGCTTGCGATCGCCGGGATTGTGGCGGCGGAACAGCAGCCCGCCGTGTACCTTCGGATGCAGCGTCTTCACGCGCCCGCCGAGCATCTCCGGCCATCCTGTGAACTCCGCGACATCCCGGACGGGGATTTTCGCATCCCGGAGAAGCTTCGCCGTTCCGCCGGTGGACAGGATTTCGATGCGCAGCGCGGAGATCTTTTTCGCGAACTCCACGATGCCCGTTTTATCAAACACGCTGATGAGGGCCCGCTCGATGGCCACAAGAGCCTCCGCAGAGGAAAAACGGAGTATTGTAAGCGCGAGCGTGCTGCTTCGGAAAGCAAGAACTGCCGGCGGGGAAAACACAACACGAAGAGCGGCGGGTTATTCCTTCACGCGGGCCTTTAATTTCACCTGGCCGCCGGCGACTTCGACCAGGTACTCCACTTCCTTGCAGCCTTTCTGTTTTCTCAAGTCGTGCGTCTTTTTGCGGACAAATTCGCGGAAGCTCTCGCGGGAGAGCTTATCCACTTTCTCTCCGGCGTTCTGTTTTGCGGCCACCAGCGCCTGATAGAGCTGCTCGACTTTTTCGGTTTCCCGGTCCGGCTCGGCGCAGGCGATGCGGAAGGCCTGGACCGGTTCGTTCTTTGCGCGATCGGCTTCGATCGCTTTTGCGGCGGCGCCGAAGTGCCTCTGGACAGTGCCCTCTTCCCGCTGCTGCAGCTTCTTGCGGAACATTTCCTTGTACTTGGCGGACGTTTGGGCGAGGTTGTTGAAGCGAAAGCGCTGCGCGTACTTCAGCTCCGCCGTGCGCTCCGCATAGCGTTTCACCAGCAGGTCAATCCGCCATTCGATTTCGGTGGGAGGGCGCTTTCGTCCCCCGCCGAAGTATTGCTCATACTCAATCTTCAGCTGGCGGATGTCCTTTTCGAGTTGATTCAAATCCTCGTCAGTAGTCGCCATACGGGCCGAAGAAGCTCCCCCGGTTCATGCTAGGGCGTACCCGGCAGCGCGTCAATTGCAGGTCTTGGCGAGAGTGCGGAACAAACAACTTGCAGGATTACGTGCGCCTGAACCGAGGGCCAGGTGCGCTCCAGCGGCTGCGGCTCTTGGTTGCCCCCTGCTGGCGAGTGTGTTGAAATAGCGATTCCCATGAAACCCGCCGCAAAGCCCGGCACGGAAACGGAAGCGCGAGCCGCCCTGCTCCGCCAAATCCCTTCGGTGGACGAGTTGCTCGCACTGCCGCGGTTGAAGACGCTGGCGGGGCGCGTGGATCGCGCGCTGGTCGTGGAAATAGCGCGGGCTGTGCTCGCGAACGTCCGCGCGCGGATTACCGGTGAACGCGAAATCATGGCGGTCGCGCTCAATTCCGCCGAGCTGGAAGGCTGGATCGCGGCGGAGGTCGAGCATGCCCTGGCGCTTTCTCTCCAGCCCGTGATTAACGCCACCGGCGTAATTCTCCACACCAACCTGGGCCGAGCGCCGCTTCCAGCGGAGGCCATCGAACATCTGCGCCACACAGCTACGCAATACAGCAATCTCGAATACGACCTCGCGGCGGGCGCGCGCGGCAAGCGCGACGTTCACACGGCGCGGCTCATCGAGCGGCTGGCGGGCGCCGAGGCCGCCATCGTGGTGAACAATTGCGCTGCCGCGGTCCTGTTGGTGCTGGCCGCGCTGGCCAAAGGCGGCGAGGTCATCGTCTCGCGCGGAGAGCTGATTGAAATCGGCGACGGCTTCCGCATTCCGGAAATCATGGCGGAAAGCGGAGCGGTGCTGCGTGAAGTGGGGACCACCAACCGCACCAAGCTCGCCGACTACGAGCGCGCCATCAACGAGAAGACGCGCCTCCTGCTGCGCGTCCATCCCTCGAATTTCCGCATCGTCGGGTTCACCGAGCGGCCTTCGCTCGAAGAGCTGGTCGCGCTGGGATGCCGCACGGGTCTGCCGGTGATGGAGGACCTCGGCTCCGGCTGCTTGGTGGATTTATCCGCGTATGGAGTGAATGAGCCGGTTGTCCGTGCGAGCTTGGAGGCCGGCGCTTCGGTGGTGACTTTCAGCGGCGACAAAATGCTCGGCGGCCCGCAGGCCGGAATCATCGCCGGCAAAAGGGATTTGCTCGAGCGCATCCGGCGGCATCCGCTGTTCCGCGCACTGCGTGTGGATAAGCTCACGATTGCCGCGATGGAAGCGACACTGGGCGCATGCCTCCGCGGGGCGCTCGAAGAAGTGCCCACGCTGCGAATGATCCGGCTGAGCGCTGAAGAGATCGCACGGCGCGCACAATGGCTTGCCGGAGAGCTTCGCTCGCGCGTGCCCGCAGGCGAAGTCGAGCTGGATGTCGGTGAGGGCGCCTCGCTTATCGGTGGGGGCTCGACGCCCGACCGCGAATTGCCGACGCACTTGATCAAGATTGCCAGCGCGCGCTATTCGGCGGCGCAACTCGAAGAGCGCCTGCGGAAAGCGCCGAAAGGCATCTCGGTAATCACGCGAGTCGAAGAAGAGCGGCTGGTGATTGATCTGCGCACCGTCTTTCCCGAACAAGAAGCGGCCCTCGCGGCTTCCCTGGCCGCCGCTCTCCACTGAGTCCAGCAGACCGGAAAGATTGCCGGAAGGATTTCCTTGCTCAGCTTCGTCGTCAAAGACAAGCGGCTCGTTGCGCGAACGAAGCCGCTGCCCCGCTTGCGGCCGGAATGGGCGCTGGTCCGCGTGCGCCTGGCGGGCATTTGTAACACCGACATCGAGATTCTCCGCGGGTACCACAATTTTCGAGGGACGCCGGGACATGAGTTTGTCGGCGAAGTGGCGGATGTTGCCCGGATGGCGGGACGCGAAAAAGCGCGCTGGCTCGGGCAGCGCGTGGTTGGAGAAATCAATATCCCCTGCGTCCCGCTGGGGATTCGCCGGGTATGCCGCTATTGCCGGCGCGGTGTTTTCGCCCATTGCGAGAATCGCCGCGTCCTGGGCATCGTCGCCCACGACGGCGCGTTTGCGGAGTACCTGGCGTTGCCCCTCGCCAACCTTCACCGCGTGCCAGGGAACGTGAGCGATGAGCAGGCTGTCTTTACCGAGCCTCTTGCTGCGGCTTGCGAAATCCTGGAGCAGATTCCGGTCAGGAAGCATCGCGAGGCCGCGGTGCTCGGCGACGGCAAGCTGGCGCAACTGATTGCGCGGGTTCTGCGCATGGCGGGGCTTCGCGTCGTGCTCTTCGGCAAGCACAGCAACAAGCTGGCTCTCGCAAAGCGCGCAAGGGTCGCCGCAATTCGTGTCCGGGGCGATGGAAGAGACTTGCGCGCGGCGCGCCGAGGCTTCCCCCTGGTCATCGAAGCGACGGGCTCACCTTCGGGGCTGGCGCTTGCGCAGCTTTTGACCGAGCCGCGAGGAACACTGGTGCTGAAGTCCACCTACCATGGCCCCGCCGCAGCAGAGATGTGGGCCGTAGTGGTGAAAGAGATCGCCGTGATCGGTTCCCGCTGTGGGCCGTTTGCACGCGCGTTGGATTTGTTGCGCAAGAAGAAGGTGAATCCCTGCCCGCTGATTACGCGCGTATTCGCATTGCGGGACGCCCCGAAAGCCATTCGCTTTGCGCAGAAACCCGGTGTGATGAAAGTTCTGCTGAGACCTTGAGAGGAACGCACGGAACCGAAACCGCCCCTACAACCGGTTGATGACGCTGGCGACGCACGCCGCGCCGAAGCCGTTGTCAATATTGACGACGCTCACGTTGGAAGCGCAACTATTCAGCATTCCGAGCAACGCGGTGACCCCGCCGAAGCTCGCGCCATACCCGACGCTGGTCGGCACGGCAATCACCGGCACCGCCACCAGTCCCGCGACAACACTCGGAAGCGCTCCTTCCATCCCCGCCACGCAAATAATCACGCGCGCGTCCACCAGCTTGGCGCGGTGGTCCAGCAAGCGATGCAGGCCTGCGACGCCGACGTCGTACAGGGCTTCGGCCCGATTCCCCAGGAGCTGCGCGGTCAGCAGCGCCTCTTCGGCGACGGGGATGTCGCTCGTGCCCGCGGAGACCACGAGGATCGTTCCCTTCCCGGAAAGGGTGGGGTCGCGCTCGATGGCAATCACGCCGGAAAGCTCGTGAAATTTTGCCGCGCGGCTGACCCGCCGCACGGCCGCGAAGATTTTATTGTCCGCGCGCGTGATCAGAATGTTGTGATGCGACGCTTTGGCGCGGAGCATCCGGCGAACGATTGCGGCAACCTGCTCCGGAGTCTTGCCGTGTCCCAGGATGACCTCCGCGTAGCCTTGCCGCAGCGAGCGATGGTGATCAATCTTGGCGAAGCCCAGGTCTTCGAACGGCAAATGCTTGAGGCGATCGAGCGCCTGATCCGTGGTCGTGCGTCCGGCCTGGAGCGCTTCGAGAAGATTGCGGATGTCGTGTTCGGTCATGCGAGTCGGATTCTGCAGAGTTGCGATTCGTCAGTCTAGCACACGGCTTGGGGAATCCCGCCGCTCCTTGACATTGGCGGAAGCCGCTGCCTAGACTGTTTTGACCCGCGCACGAGGCCCGGACTTCGCATGAGTTCCAGCCGCATCCGCACCGTCCTGGAAATGATCAAGTTCGAGCATTCCGTGTTCGCGCTGCCGTTTGCGCTGACCGGGGCGCTCCTTGCGGCGCGCGTCACGGCGCATTCCTGGCCGGCGCTCCGGCAAATTCTGTGGATCATCGTGGCCATGATCGGAGCGCGCTCGGCGGCCATGACCGTGAACCGCATCGCCGACCTGCGTTACGACCGCGAGAATCCGCGCACAGCGTCGCGGGCTCTCGCGACCGGCGCACTTTCGGTATCGTTCGCGTGGGGGTTCACGATTGTGGCCGCGGCCCTGCTGGTCATCGCCGCGTGGCAATTGAATCCTCTTGCGCTGAAGCTGTCGCCGGCAGCGCTTGCCATACTTTTCTTTTACTCTTATACGAAGCGCTTCACGAGCTGGTCGCACCTGGTCCTGGGCTTTTGTCTGGGAATTTCACCCGCGGCAGCGTGGATTGCCATCACCGGGACGCTGGATTGGCGGATGCTGATTCTCTGCGCGGCGGTGACGCTGTGGGTCGGCGGCTTCGATGTGCTCTACGGCTGCCAGGACGTCGAATTCGACCGCCGCGCCGGTCTGTATTCCATCCCCAAGCGCTTCGGCATTGCGCGCGCGCTGCTGATGGCGCGCGGAATGCATGTGGTCATGGTGGCGCTGCTGGCCTGGCTCGCGGCAAGTTTTTCGCTCCCCTGGCCGGCGTGGGCGGGAATCGCCGTGGTGGCCGCGCTGCTGGCCTACGAACACTCCTTGGTGAAACCGGACGACCTGAGCCGGATGAATGCTGCGTTTTTCGCCGTGAACGGATATATTAGTGTGGTGTTCTTTCTCTTCTGGGGCGCGGCGGTATGGTTATCCCGAATGTAGGAGCAACTTGAGTCTGCCGCGAATCGAGTTGAGTTAATTCTGATGCCTACGTGTCCGAACTGCAGAGCAGCCGTAGATTACGGCGACGACATCGAGTTGGGGCGGGTTCTCGAATGCCCCAGGTGCCACACCCCGCTCGAGGTTGCAGCCACTAACCCCGTTCAGCTGGTCGACATGAACACAGGAGACGTGGACTTGAAAGATGAGGACCCGGAGCATTCCGAACCGGAGGACGTGCCTGAATGATGCCGCAAGAGGTATGGCAACGATGGCAGACGATCAAAAACCTGCGAACCAAGACAAGTGCCCTAATTGCGGTTCTAGCTCCATAGAGTACGTCGGGATCGGCCACGGTGTCGGCGGATTGGCACAGCCGCCGATTACGAAGTACCAGCACACATGTAATGAGTGCCGACACACTTTCTGGCTGAGCCGCCCAAGTCAGAATACGTGAACACTGTGGGTGAACTGATTATTCATGACGCGCAGTTGAAGCCCATTGCCGAAAAAGTTCTTGCCGGAGAGCGGCTGGGCTTCGACGATGGAATCGCGCTGTACCGTTCACCGGACTTGCTGGCCGTGGGCTGGCTGGCGAATTCCGTCCGCGAAAAGCGCCACGGAAATGTCTGCTATTACAACGTCAACCGGCACATCAATCCGACCAACGTCTGCGTGGCTCATTGCCGGCTGTGCGCATTTGGGCGCGACCCGACCGCCCCGGGCGCTTACACCTACGCGCTCGAAGAAATCTACGAGCGCGCCGAACAGGGCGTCCGCGAAGGCGCCACGGAGTTCCATCTGGTCGGCGGCCTGCACCCCGATCTGCCATTCGAGTATTTTCTCGACCTGATGCGCGGCCTCAAGCAGCGCTGCCCGCGCGTCCACCTTAAAGCGTTCACCATGGTCGAGGTCGGCTACTTCGCGCGCATCGCCAAGCTTTCTATCCGCGACACGCTGGTGGCCCTGAAGGAATCGGGCGTGGACTCTCTCCCCGGCGGCGGCGCGGAGATTTTCAACCCGCGCGTCCGGAAAATCATCTGCGACCACAAAGTCAGCGGCCAGCAGTGGCTCAATATCGCGCGGACGGCCCATGAAGTGGGGCTCCCCTCCAACGCCACCATGCTGTACGGGCACATCGAGACCGAAGAGGAGCGCGTCGAGCATCTTGTTCTGCTGCGCGAACTGCAAGACCAGACGCACGGCTTCGTCGCCTATATTCCGCTGGCGTTTCACCCGGAAAATACTGCGCTGGCGCACTTGCCCAAGCCGACCGGGTTCCTGGATTTGAAGAGCATCGCCGTGGCGCGGCTGCTGCTCGACAACTTTGACCACATCAAGGCCTACTGGATCATGCTCACCCCGAGCATCGCGCAGATCGCCCTGCGCTTTGGCGCCGATGATTTGGACGGCACCGTGGTGGAGGAAAAGATTTATCACGACGCCGGCGCGACGACTGCGCAATTCACCCCGCGCGCCGAGCTCGAGCGCCTCATCCGCGCCGCCGGACGCATTCCGGTCGAGCGCGACACCCTCTATCACCCCATTGACCGCTCGAAGATGCCCCCGCCGCCGGGCCCTCGGCCGGATGTCACCCTCACGCTAAACGTTTAGGCCCCCGCACCACTCTTGCGGCCGTACTTCAACAACATTCATGAGCCACTGCCCGGATTGGAGCGGCCACGGACGGTGGGTTAGGTTCGTCTGAGGGTTTCGCATTACACTTTGCGCTCCGGCTTGGCGGGCATGGCGTTAGGATGTGCAGCCGCGCAGAGTCTAATATAACCTTGCCCGGCCCGGGCGAATCGAATTCCTGAATGCCGCCAGGAGAACCATGAACACGACCATACTGGCATTTTTCGCGGGGCTCGCCCTGTTGCTCGCGATTCTTTGGGATGCGTTTGAGACCATGGTCCTCCCCCGCCGCGTGACCCGCCGAATACGCCTGGCCCGCCTGTTCTACCGCATGACCTGGCGGCCCTGGTCGGCTGTGGCGCGGCTGCTGCGCCGCGACAAGCGCCGCGAATCGTTTCTCAGCTTCTTCGGACCGCTCTCCCTGTTGTTCCTTCTTATCTTCTGGGCGCTCGGGCTGATATTGAGCTTCGGTCTGTTGCAATACGGCCTCGGCTCTGCAGTCGAGGCCTCCGGCAGGACTTCGAATTTCCTCGTGGACGTCTACCTCAGCGCGACGACGTTTTTCACTTTGGGGATAGGCGATGTCACGCCGCGTTCCGAAGCCGCCCGTGCGCTCACGGCGATGGAGGCCGGCGTAGGATTCGGTTTCCTGGCTATTGTGATCGGCTACCTGCCGGTGATCTATCAATCGTTTTCACGGCGCGAGGTCAACATTTCTCTCCTCGACGCGCGCGCCGGCTCGCCGCCCACCGCCGGGGAATTGCTCCGCCGCCACGGATACCCGCACGGCCTCGACGCTTTGCAAAAGCTGCTGTCCGATTGGGAACGCTGGTCGGCACAGCTCATGGAAAGTCATCTGTCGTATCCTATGTTGGCTTACTTCCGCTCGCAGCATGACAACCAATCGTGGCTGGCCGCGCTCACGGCCATCCTTGACACTTGCGCGCTGTTGATGGCCGGCGTCGAAGGAACCTGCGAACGCCAGGCGGAGCTGACGTTTGCGATTGCGCGGCACGCCATCGTGGATCTGGCGCAGATCTTTATCGTCCGGCCCGCCGCAGCGGACCAACAACGCCTCCCCCCGGAGGATTTGGACCGGCTCCGCAAACTCCTCGCCGCACAGGGCCTGCGCCTTCATGTGGGTCCTGCGGCAGACCGGCGGCTCGCAGAATTGCGGGCTCTTTACGAGCCGTATGTCATGACGCTGGGGCGCTACCTCAACGTAACGATCCCTTCGTGGATTCCGGAAGGGCCGCGAAAAGATAATTGGCAAACAACCGTGTGGGATCGCACCTCAGGCATATTGCATGGCGCCAAAGCGATTCATGACGATCACCACTAAACAGGGTTTTCGCAACAAGACGCATGGCGGGAGGAGAAAACAGTGAAAGCCATTGTGGTGCACCAATTTGGCGGCCCGGAAGTTCTGAAGCTGGAAGAAACCACAAAGAATCCGCCGGGGCGAGGACAAGTCCTGGTTCGCATCAAGGCCGCCGGCGTGAATCCCGTGGATACGTACATCCGTGCCGGCGTGTACGCCCGCAAGCCGGAATTGCCTTACACCCCGGGGACTGATGGTGCGGGAATTGTCGAAGCCGCGGGCGAAGGCGTGACGCGCGTCAAAGCGGGCGACCGGGTGTACACCTCCGGCACCCTGACCGGCACCTATGCCGAGTTCGCGCTCGCCGGCGAATCGCAAGTCCACCCGCTCCCGCAGAAAATCTCCTATGTGCAGGGCGCGGGCGTTTATGTTCCTTTTGCCACAGCTTATCGCGCGCTGTTTCAGATCGGGCATGCTCGCGCCGGCGAGACTGTTCTGATTCATGGAGCCAGCGGCGGCGTGGGCATCGCCGCGGTGCAGATCGCGCGCGCGGCGGGTTTGACCGTCATCGGCACCGGCGGCACCGAAAAAGGCCGCACCCTTGTAACCTCCGAAGGCGCCCACCACGCGCTCGACCACCGCGCTCCAAATTATCTCGATCAACTGATGAGGCTCACCGGCGGCCGCGGTGTGGATGTAATTCTCGAGATGCTGGCCAACGTCAATCTCGGCGCCGACCTGAAAGTGCTTGCCATGCGCGGGCGCGTTGTCGTCATTGGCAGCCGCGGCGACGTGCAAATCATGCCGCGTGAGCTGATGGCGCGCGACGCCGCCGTCCTCGCCATGTCCCTTTGGAATGCGCCGGAGGGCGATGCGCAAAGCATCCACGCCGCTTTGGTTGCCGGAATGGAAAACGGCACACTGCGTCCTGTCGTCGGCAAGGAGATGCCTCTTGCCGAAGCGCCTCGCGCCCACAAAGAAATCATGGAGCCTGGCGCCTACGGCAAGACTGTCCTGCTGCCCTGACGGTGCCGAAAGACATGCCATCAGGGCGTCAATGCCCGCGGACCAGCGAATCCGCCAATCCAATCGCCGCGCCGCCGAGCATCAGCCAGGCGGAATTGACACGAAAACGGAAAAGCAGAACGGCGCTGACAATAGCCAGACCGACGGTCGGAATATCCATGACGGAAGCCCGCCCCAATTGCCACGTCACGGCGGCCATCAAGGCCAGGGCGGCTGCGTTCACGCCGTCAAGAAAGGCCCCCGTCAGCGGTGATTGGCGCAGGCGCGGGATCATCCATCCGCTCATCGCCACAAGCAGAAACGCGGGAAGAAAAACCCCCATCGTCGCCGAAACCGCTCCCGGCCAGCCGGCCAGCACGTAGCCGATAAAAGTCGCCACCGTGGAGAGCGGGCCTGGAGTCGCCTGGCTGACGGCGATGGCGTCGAGAAGCTGCGTCTCGCTCAGCCAGTGTGCTTTCGCCACCAGGTCGGCGCGCAGAAACGCCAGCAGCAGGAATCCGCTTCCGAAGAGCAGCACCCCGACTTTCATGAAATAGAAAAATAGCGCCGCAACACTTATCCCCGTGGCTGTGGCCGAGCCGGTTGCGAACCAGGTAAACGATGCAGCGGCACGCGGGCCCGCCCGGCCGCGGTCTTCCCACCAACGCGCCACGACTAGGACCATCCCCGTGCCCAACAACAGCACCACGGCGTGCACGCCCGCAACGAGGAGCGCCAGATCGAGGAGAACAACTACAGCCAGCAAACGCGACTTGATCGCCGTGCGCCCCAGGACCCACAGAGCCTGCACGACCACAACGATGACGACGGGTTTGGTGCCATAGAGCACGCCTGCAACCTGGGGCAACGCTCCGAAGCGCACGTAGGCCCACGCCAGCGCCAGAACAAGAGTCGCGGACGGCAGGATGAATGCGAATCCGGCAACCATCAAACCGAGCCACCCGGCGCGCAGCAATCCGATGTACAGCGCCAGCTCCGTGGAATTGGGTCCGGGAAGCAGGTTCACAGCGCCAATCAGATCAAGGAACCGCTGGTGATCCAGCCAGCCGCGGCGCCCCACGAACTCTTCTTCCATCATGGCGATGTGCGCCGGAGGTCCTCCAAATGCTGTCGCTCCTATCTTCAGGAAGTTCAGGGCGAGTTCCCGCAGCCGCCGCAGCTTGTGGTCTGGCGGAGTGACCTCGTGGGGAGTTCCGGGGGCGTCCATCCGCTAACTTCCCGCTCGGCGAGCTAGCTGGGAATCCAGCGACCACTGTCCTCCGCCAACCCGGAGCCGCCCTCGGAGCCAGCCGCCGGCTAGCATCGCATAGAACGGTCCGTAGCAAAGCCACTGGAACAACGGATCGAAGTGCCACCGTCCGTTGATCCCGTAATCAATCAAGACGTTGTAGGAAAGAAACTGCAGCACGGTCAGCAGCAGCCACGCTGGATTTGGAAAAAAGCACAGCAGCGGCACCATCCACGTGAAGTACCAGGAATAGCCATTGGGCGAAAGAAGCAGGATCGCTCCGAAGAGCAAATACGCCGCGCGCATGGACTCGCCGCGCCGCGCCGCCAACCACAGCGCAAGTCCGCAGACCACGCCGGCTCCCAGCCCCGCGGGAATGTCCGGAACGCCGGTGAGCCAGTCCACCACGGTGTACAGGCTCGCGTGATAGTTCCTCCGGCTCCGCTCGAAATTCTCCACATTCGCGGCCAGTACGCCCAAGGCCCGCCAGTACGGCGCCAGGCAAATCGCCGTGGTCGCGCCAGCGGCCAGCGCGCATTTCCAACTCGCGCGCGTGCGCGGCCAGCCGGCTTTGCGCAGCCACAGCGGCAGGAGCACCGCGGGAAACGCTTTCGTCAGCGCCCCCGCTGTCAGCAGCGCCGTTGACACCGCCGGATACCGCCGTATAATGAGCAGCGCAGCGAGAACGAACGCCAGGACGAGCGCGTCGTTGTGGCCGATGCCGGCAAATTCCACGACCACCAGGGGATTCCAGGCGTACACGGCAAGCCGGAAATTTTTCTCCCCGGTCCTCCGAAACCACCAGGCCAGCATCGCCAGGATGGAGATGTCGGCGAGAATCATGGGCGCCTTGAAAGCGGCCACGGCGGAGGGAAGCTTCCCCGTGAGCCGCCACGCCAGATGGAAGACCAGTTCGGCGACGGGCGGATAAATCGTGGGCATATCCGGCGCAGGCATTTCGCCCCAGTGCGCATCGCGCAGCGCCATCAGGCGCGGGTCGTCGGGACGCACCGCATAGGGATTCCATCCCGCGGCCTGGATGCGGCCGTCCCAGCGGTAGCGGTGCAAGTCTGTGGAAAGCGACGGCTCGAGCGGCGCAAGGGTCAGGCGAAATAGCAAGCCGCCGGCAAGAATCACCCAGAAGGCGGCGCGATGTTCGCCGGCGTGCTCCAAGGCATAGAGCGCAACCAGATAGGCGGCGCCCGCTGCCAGCCCGAGCGCGATGAATTCGATGGCGTGCAGCTTCCAATCGTTCAGCCGGTGCATCGCGCCGAACAGAATTTCCAGCGCGACAACGCCGGCCAAAGCGATGTAGACTTGGGCCCGCCGCGTCGTCGTTGCAACGCTGAAGGTTAACGGCATCGGGAAGATCGGGAAGGAAAGCCTGCGTGTTCACCGGGATGACTCTCACGCTTCTGCTCAGCCTCGCGCAGAGCCCCATTGTCCGCTTTTGGCAGAAGGTTACGGATACGACCTTCAAGGGCGTCTATCACGCCAACACTTTCGACGTCGCGATGATGATCCCCTATTTCCTGGTGCTCATCGTCCTCGCGGTCTACGGGATTCACCGCTACTGGCTCGTCTATAATTATTACAAATTCCGCGACAATGTCCCCGGCCCGCCGCCGCCGGTCGCGGCCTGGCCCAAGGTTACCATACAGCTTCCGATTTATAACGAGCGCTACGTCGTCGAGCGTCTGGTCGAGGCGGTCTCGCAGTTTGATTATCCGCGGGAACTGCTCGACGTTCAGGTCCTCGACGACTCCACCGACGAGACGCGGGAGATCGCGCGCAACTGCGTCGAGCGCTTCCGCGCGCTCGGCCTGAACATTTCCTATTTGCACCGCAACCACCGCGAAGGTTTCAAAGCCGGCGCTCTCGCCGAAGGGCTGCGCTCCGCGCAGGGCGAATTCATCGCCATCTTCGACGCGGATTTCCTTCCCAGCCCCGATTTCCTCCGCCGCACCATTCCCGGCTTCCAGGATCCCGGCGTCGCCATGGTCCAGACGCGCTGGACCTATCTGAATCGCGGATATTCGCTCCTTACCGAAGTCGAAGGGATTCTCCTCGATGGCCACTTCGTCATCGAGCACGGCGCGCGCTCGCGCAGCGGCGTGTTTTTCAATTTCAACGGCACCGCCGGTGTCTGGCGCCGCTCCGCCATCGAAGATGCCGGCGGCTGGCAGCACGACACTCTCACCGAAGACACCGATCTGTCTTACCGCGCGCAGCTCCGCGGCTGGCGTTTCCTCTATTTGCAGCAGGTCGAATGCGCTTCGGAACTGCCCGTGGAAATGAACGCCTTCAAGGCCCAGCAGGCGCGCTGGGCCAAAGGCCTGATGCAGACGGCGAAGAAAATTCTCCCCCGGTTGCTGCGCGCCGATGTGCCGGGCCCCGTCAAGGCCGAAGCCTTCTTCCACCTGACCGCCAACATCAGTTATCCGTTGATGATTGTCTTTTCGACGATGCTCCTGCCGGCGATGATTGTGCGCTCCTATCAGGGCTGGTTCCAGATGCTGGTGATTGACCTGCCGCTCTTTCTGGCGTCCACCTGCTCGATTTCGAGCTTTTATCTGGCCGCGCAGCGGTCCGTCCGCCCGAAAACCTGGTGGCGCACATTCCTGTTTCTTCCCTTTGTGATGGCCATCGGCATCGGCATTTCCGTGCGCAACGCCAAGGCCGTCCTCGAAGCCATCTTCGGCGTGCAGTCGGAATTTGCCCGCACTCCGAAATTCCGCATCGAGACGAAGGCGGACACCTTCGTCAAGAAGGGCTATCGCAACCGCGCCGGCTGGATCGCCTATGTCGAGGTCGCCCTGGGCCTTTATTTCGCGGCCACGGTTTTCTACGCCATCCGCAACGAAAATTACGCCACCGTTCCGTTCCTGTTGCTCTTTGTCTGGGGCTACCTCTACACCGGCTTTATGTCCCTCGGCCAGACCTTCCTTGAGCGCCTGCGCTTCGGCGTCACCCGCGCTCCCGAAGTCCGTCCCGCGGCGACCGGCGCCCCGGGCTTCTAGGTTTTGCGGGCTCAGCCTCTTCGCTCGCGGAGCAGCATGTTCGAAGACACCATCGCGCGGTTCTCCAACCGGGCCGAAAACTACAGCAAATACCGGCCCGGATATCCATCCGGCGTCCTGGCATTGTTGAAAAAGAAGTGCGCTCTTACGCCGGAGTCCGTCGTTGCCGATGTCGGCTCCGGGACGGGCATCCTCTCGGAGCTGTTCCTCAAGAACGGCAACCTCGTCTACGGGATTGAGCCGAATAAGGAAATGCGTGAGGCGGCGGAGCGCTTGCTGCGAGGCCGTCCGCGATTTCGCAGCGTGAATGGAACCGCTGAAGCGATTCCGCTCGATGACCATACCGTGGACCTCGTCGCTGCCGGCCAGGCATTTCACTGGTTCGATGCGAAACGCGCGCGGGCCGAGTTCTCGCGCATCCTCAAGGCAGCCGGCTGGGTGGTGATTATTTGGAATGAGCGTCAGAAAGAAAGCTCGCCGTTCTTGAAGGAATACGAACAACTTCTGATTCGCTACGGAACCGACTATGAAAAAGTCTCCGCCGCATACCCGAAGCCCGGCACGCTGGAGGCTTTCTTCACGCCGTGTCAGTGTCAAACCGCGCAGTTCGACAATGCGCAGATGTTTGATTTCGAGGGCCTGCGCGGACGCCTGCTCTCCGCATCCTACGCCCCGGTGGAAACCCATCCCTGCCACGCGCCCATGATGGAGGAACTCGCCAAAATTTTTGAGCGGCGCCAAACCAACGGAAAAGTCCGCGTTGAATACGTCGCTAACGTTTGTTTCGGCAAGCTCTCCTGAACCGCCTGAGTCCGTCAGCAGCAGCTCCGCGTTTTTCTTACGCAACTCAATGTACAATGCCGCCTGCCTGGAACTTCGGAACGGAAGCATTCGTAAGCATAGTCGAAGGGAAATTCATCTTGAGGTGTCAACCATGGCAGTGACCTCCGCCGCGGGGGCA
Source organism: Candidatus Acidiferrales bacterium (assembly GCA_036390175.1). Taxonomy (GTDB): domain Bacteria; phylum Acidobacteriota; class Terriglobia; order Acidiferrales; family UBA7541; genus DASQHY01. The sequence goes on from DASWCG010000255.1 coordinate 19,938, forward strand.
AGAGCATCACTTCGTTCTCGCGGGAAACTTTTTTGGCGCAAAATCGCCGATTGGTCCCGCCGCCAGTGGATGGCGGTTCGTCCCGGCCCGGAGGCGCGGCGTGGCGCCGTCTGGGGAACGCTCGTCGCAGCGGCCGTGTGCGTCGTCATTGCGGGCCTGTATCTCCGCACTGGCTTCGGCCACTTGTTTGATTTCGCGTTTGCCGTCATTTTCGCCGCCATACTTATCCCCCTTGTGGCCCTCGCCGTAGCCCTGTTGCTGACCATCGCGCGGAAGTTGCCGCGCCTCGCCACGGGAATGGTCGTCGGCTGCTGTTCGATTGTCATGCTTTCGTGGTCCCCGCAGCAGCTCGGTTTCCTCGTGGCAATCCCGGTTGGGCTGGCCGAAGGATTCCTCGGCGCGACGATTGCCACGTTTGTCGCGGGCCGCTTCGCACGGGTTGCGCTGAGCAAAAAGATCATCACTTCCGTGCTTTGCCTGCTCGCCGTGGCGGCCAATGTCTATTTCGTGTGGCTTCTCGCGCATGACGGTTCGATGGACAAGCTCGTGTCGTGGAGGCCTCCCGCCAACACCATGCCCGCGAAATTGATGGCCCCGAATCCCGCGGAAACCGGACCGTATCGCATCAAACGATTGTTCTACGGCATGGGCAACGACATTCGCCGGCCCGAATACGGCCCCTCCGTTGCGATTAAGACTCGCACCGTGGACGCCTCGGACTTCTTCAAAGACTTCAAGGGCTGGAAGCGCTGGTCTCGGAAGAAGTATTGGCACTTTGATGTGGACAAGCTCCCGCTGAACGCCCGCGTGTGGTATCCCGACGGCCCCGGCCCCTTCCCATTGGCGCTGATCGTCCACGGAAACCACAATATGGCCGACTTCTCCGATCCCGGCTATGCCTATCTCGGGGAACTGCTTGCGAGTCGCGGCTTCATCCTGGCATCGGTGGACGAAAACTTTCTGAACGGCGGCCTCTTCCACGACCCGCCGAAACAACAGGCCGTGCGCGGCTGGCTTTTGCTCGAACATCTGAAGCTGTGGCGCGAATGGAACCAGGCGCCGGGCAATCCTTTCTTCGGCAAAGTGGACTTCACGCGCATCGCGCTCATGGGCCATTCGCGCGGCGGAGAAGCGGCAGCCACGGCGGCGGCATTCAATCGCATGAAGTACGACCCGGAGGATGCCGGCATCCGTTTCGATTACGGATATCCGATCAAGGCCGTGGTGGCCATCGCCCCGGCCGACGGCCAATACAAGCCCGCCGGACAGCATCGCTGGATCCAGGACGTGAGCTATCTGACCTTGCAAGGCGCGCACGACGCCGATGTTTCGCTGTTCATGGGCAGCCGCCAGTGGGACCACGTGCGCTACACGCAACCCGGCCCCTGGTTCAAAGCGGAGATTTACGCTTACCGCGCCAATCACGGCCAATTCAACACCGTGTGGGGACGCACCGACGCCGGCCATCCGCTGAGCTGGCTCTTGAATCTCAAGCCCTTGATCCCGGGCGAAGAGCAGCGCCGCATCTCGAAGACCTACATCGCCGCGTTCCTCGAGGCCACGCTCAAAGACCGCCGCGAGTACCTCCCGTTATTCCAGGATTGGCGCGTCGGGCGCGATTGGCTCCCGGACACGATTTACATCAATCGTTTTCAGGACGCCTCCTACGTGCGTTTCGCCTCCTTCGACGAGGATGCCGATCTCACCACAACCACCGCGCCGGGCGGACGCATCGCCGGCGCGAACCTTTCCATCTGGCGCGAGGGGCGCATTCCCTGGCGGCAAGGCGACCGCGACTACAACGGCGTGTTTCTCGGCTGGAACCGCGCGGCGGGCGCGCCCTCGGCGGAGTACACCATCACTTTGCCCGAGGGTGCGGCTTCGAAATGGCAGTTGACCCCGGGCTCGACCATCGAGTTGTCCGTTGCGGCTCTGGACGAAGACGCCCCGCTCCCCGGCAAGAAAAAGGACGAGGAGGAAAAGGAAAAGGAATCCGGCAAATCGAAAAAGAAAGAGCGGGAATCGCCGGATTTCACCATCGAGCTGGTGACCACCGACGGCGCCGTCGCCACAGCGCCGGTGAGCCGCTTTGCTGCCATCCCGCCGCCGCTCAAGGAAAAGTTCGCAAAGCTGGAAATAATTAACAGCGAAGGATACGAAAAAGATTGGGAACCTGTCTTCCAGACCGTGCGCGCTCCGCTTGCCGACTTTCAAACCTCCGGCGGCGCCAGGCGGTTCGACCCGCGCAAGCTAAGCGTGGTCAGGCTGAAATTCGACAAGACTCCCATGAGCGTGATCTGCATCAGCGGCATCGGCATCGGAAAGCACTGACAGTTAGCCTAAAGCCCGTCGCGTGGATTCACGAACTCGTCTGCCCGAAGAACTCGCGGAACGCGCTCAGCACTCTCCCGGAAATCTCGGCCGCACTGTCCGCAGACCGCTGGGCCTTTCGGCCAAACGAGAGGTCATGCCCAGCGCCCTCAAATGGCAGAAGCAGCGTTCGCGCCGGCGTGAGCTTCAAGGCCGCTTGCATCTCTTCCATAGACCCGAACGGGTCTTGCGTGCCCTGAACAAAAACCGCCGGCGTGCGCAGCGAGGGAAAGTGCGCCGTGCGCAACTGCGTCGGCTGGCGCGGCGGGTGCAGCGGATAGGAGAGCAGCAGCAACCCGTCGGCCACGCCGCCGTCTTCGGCAGCGAGCATCGTTGCCTGCCGGCCCCCGTAGGAATGACCGCCGAGAAAGATTCGCCTCGGCGAATCAACCTGCGCGAGCTTCCGCAGAGCATTCACTGCATTCCGCAGCCCAGCGCGATCTTGTGCCGCCTCTCCGGGAAAAGGCGGGCCATGCGGACGCTTCTGGCGATAAGGAAGGTCGCAGCAAAGCACCGTGAACCCCGCCTTCGCAAATGCGCTCGCCACGTCCGCGAGCAGCGGAGCCTGGCAGTTCGACCCTGCTCCGTGCGCCAGCACCAGCGCATCGCCCGCCGCCGCGGCCGCGCCGTACACCCAGCCGCGCACGCGCGGCTCGGCATCTTCCGCAAAAGGAAATGCATCCGCGCCGCTCGGGTGAGTTAGCCGCCCCTTTTCCCGCATACGGATGCGTGTAAGTGTACCAGCGATTTCTCGGGCGGCCGCGCGCTCCGTTTTGCATTCGCGCCGGAGGGGATTCAGTTTCCGCGTCGTGCTTGCGCAATTTCCGTGCTGTAGACCGATTGCAGGTACTCCTGAAGCCGCCGCGCCCTGGCAGGATTTGTCTCTCCCTGGATCATGGTTTGCAGGATCGGCTCCAGGAACCGCCCGTACATCTTCAGCGTCGCGCCGTCGTGAGTGGCGAACGCCGTTTCCACCGCCCTCCGCGTCGCCGGCGTGACCAGCTCCAGCCGCCCCACAAACGTGCGCACCCTTTGTGACGGAGCAGGGTTGATGTCCAGCGGCACCATCGTGTCCACGAACCGCGCCGGCACGATGTACAGCAGCCGGCTGCCTTCTTCAAACCACGATTGCCGCCAGGTTCTCACCATGGCGTGCGCCTCGTCCTGGTAGAGCCCCTGCGCGACGAGCATTCCTTCCAGATCTTTGCCCAGAGAATCGCTTGTGCCCGTCAGCACCGGCGCATCCAAAATCGCTTCAGTTTGCACCGCGCCCCAAGTGGTAGGAATGTCGCGCGTTGTTTCCGCTCCGAGCGCGTTTGCGGAGCGGTAGCCCAGCTTCTCCCCGCGTCGTTCGAACAGGATGACGTTCGGAATCGCGTCCTTGCCGCGGTTCTCCACGCGCACTTTGCCCTCGGACGTCAGCGTCGCCGCAATGGGCACGGGAAAAACAGACACGCCGCGATAGAAAAGAAATTTCTCCTGTTGCTCGCCCGCAGCCGTCTTCACGCGAAGCGGCGTCGAAGAAGTTTCGCGCGCCGCGTAATAGGGGTTGTCCCGCTTTTCACGCGGCAGCTCGGCGGCAGCGCCCGGTTCCAGCGTCACCGCGTCCCAGGCAATGCCTCCGTCGGCCTGCTTCCCGCTGAGATTATTGCCGCTATTAAGGCTCGCATCCGTAAGAGTTGCTGTGGGCTCGACGCGGCTCGCGTCCGGATACCACTCCGTGATGACCCCTTTCGAGAAAGCCACCTTGACCGCCACAGTTGCCTCGCGCGCGGAGTAGAAATAAAGCACCGGAGTCTCCATGCGCACCGTGCCGCGCAAGCCCCGCTTGAACCCGGCGTTCCGGAAGTGTTTTACGAATCCCGGCAGGTCCGTCGAGCCCGATAACGGCAGCCATTCGGCTGCCTGGCCGTCGTTCCCCGCAATCGAGGTAAACGTGCCCCATTCGTGCGCCGTCAGGCCGGGGCTCGGCAGGGCGCGGTTTTCATGCAGGTTGTTTCCCAGGAAATTCGTCCCCAGGAAAGTGGAAGAAATCGCGAAGCAGCAAGCGAGGAAACCGTACGGCATCAACCGAAATGGCTTTGCGGACATCTCTGCCCCTCCTGACGCGGTCCGTGCTTGATTCCGCGTCTGCTCCCATCAAGACGCCCGCCCGCCTCCAACCGTTAACGTGCGCCTTTTTGTAGCGGCGGCCTTCAGGCCGGCATTTACGTCGTGAGCCCTTTTGGAGTGCGGCGGCTCAGAGCCTGCCCCGAGCGAAGCCGAGGGGCCGCTTTGCCTTACATTCCGCTTATCCTGAGCCCCTTTCGGCGGCTCGACAGCGAAGCATCCCGAATCCTCTGCGCTTGGGTTGCCTTTGGACTGGGGCAGGCCCCGGGTCCGCGCCATAGACCGGGCAAGATTTCGATTGACAACGGCATGCTTTGAGAATATTAACATACCTAACGTAATTAACAGACGAGGCATATAAAACATGAAAGACAAAGAGAATTTCCAAAACATCAACCAAGACGTGCTAACACTTGAGGAAGTAAGTGCATTTCTCAGAGTCCCTTCCGAGAAGCTTCTACCGGAGATTGCCGACGGCAAGCTGCAGGCGCTGAGGATTGCCGACGAAGTCAGAATTCTGAGAATCGACCTCATCAACTATCTAGACCAGGCAAGAGCGGGAACGCACGAGGTCACGGTTTCCAAGGCGAACGGTGACATTCGGCCGTCGGGCCAAAAAACAGCAAAGATCACTTTTGACGCCGCCAAAGCGTTCGAACACATGTGGCCGAATGGCCAGAAAGAGAACTATCACGAAGCATATTCTGGAAGGGTGGAAATAGATGGGTCTTTAAGGTCTGTCACCATTGGGTTCACTGAAAGAGCGACCGCAGGCCGAATTCGTAGGCGGGCGGTCGTTTTTGTCGACCGGCGACCGCTTGTTGAATTTGTGGCATCCGACGATTTTGATCAATCTGGAAGGATGCTAAGCCTAGTGAAACGAAAGACCGGCAAGAGGCTGCGACCGGGTGAGACAACACCCAGCGAGTACAGACATTTGAAGATTGAGCCGTATCGAAAATACGTAACCGGACCCTACACCTCAACCAATCAGGCTGTTGTGTGTTCCAAGAGCGACCTAGCCATAATGGCTGAGCACGCCCTGATCCGCTTGCGACAGGTCGAGACTCGCCAATAATGCGATGAATCGCATCGGCAACCAGAGAGAGGGAGACAAATGGAAGCCAGCCTTGCCACTCAATTAGAAACTTCGGACTCGCTGCGATTCCGGACAGGTGCGGCGATGCTTACCCGTCTGGGGTCCGAGCAGCTCAAAGACGAAATCACAGCTGTCATAGAGCTCGTAAAGAACTCTTACGATGCAGACGCTACCTCCGTCCTCCTTGAGTTGCGAAACGTAAACGCCGAGCAGCGACTCGTCATCCAGGACGATGGCACTGGCATGAGCCGGGACGATCTCCATGCCAAATGGGCCTTTCTTGCAACGGAGAACAAGGTCACCGAAGACAGGAGTCGCGTTTTTCTCCGCAAACGGCTCGGGCAGAAAGGAGTGGGTAGGTTTGCGACTGAGAAATTGGGCAGTCAGCTGGTTCTCCGAACGCGAGTTGATGGTCAGGACTCCGTCTACCAGGTGATGTTTAACTGTGGTGAGCTCAAGGGAGAACGCGAGCTTGGTGACTACGAATTTCCGGTCAGGATAAAAAGGCCAGAGGCATATGAGCCCACCCATGGCACAACAATTGAGATCCGTGGTCTGCGAATTGATTGGAAGAAGAGCAAGGTCGAAAAGCTTCGCAATCAGCTTGCTACACTAATTGATCCAGAAACCACCGCTACGGACTTCAAGATTAGGTTCGTCACGCCTTGGAAAGAATTGAATGGCCTCCTGGAGAATCCGTTGCGGGGAAGCGAAACCCACAGTGTCGAATTTGAAATCAGTTCGGCCAGCGAGGAAAAGGTCACTCTCTGCGATGACAATGGCCTGCGGATAGAGACGCGGACAATAGACCCACCGAATTTTGGGCCGATCAGAGGAAAGCTCAGGTACTTCGGTCGAGGATTGAGAACATCCGAACGCGGGCGTGGGGGTGATCCCGAGGTTGATTGGAATATGGGGATTAGACTCTTCCGCGACGGTTGCAGAGTCAGACCGTTTGGTGAACCTGGCCCCGAGGGTGACTGGCTGCAGATTTATCGCGCAAGATATGTCGGCGGCAGCCGCTTTCGTCTCAAACCCCACTACCTCGAAGGCAGCATACATATCTCAAAGGAATTCAATCCCCGACTTCGTGACACAACAAGCCGCGAGGGCTTGGTAGAAGACGATTACTTTGCGGCATTCGTCGGATACCTGAAGGAGAGATTAAGCCAGCTATCTGAGTTGGTTCGCGTCGAGGAACTCCGTGAAGAGCGCGCTCGCACACAGGAGAGGTACAAGAAGGCTCTTGAACCTCTAACGGCTGGATTGAATGAGGTGCGCAGCGAGGAATATCGCGCGGCAGTAGAGTCAGCCGATAAGAAGGTGCGTATTGCATTCGCAAAGCCAGAGATTATTTTTGAAATCCGTAATGCCCACTGGGAGTGTCTGGACTGCTCAGATTCCTGGAAAGTACCAAGAGAAACTACCCCGACAATTTGCAGACAATTCTCCGTAAGTCGTGACGGCAAACCCACAAACAAGCCCGGCTGTGGAAGCAGAAACATACGCCGAAAGGAAAACGTTTCACGAGAAGGCCCGCAGACCCCAAACAATGTCGGCCTTTTAGAGGATGTTATCTCTGGCACTTCCGCCTACCCTGGAGGGATCCAGCTTAAACCCCAAATCGATTGGGCGATGGGCGAAAACGACGAGGAGGCCGAAGTAAGACCTGAACGTAGGGAGCTTGCCATCAACGGCCGACACAAGGCCTTTTGCGCGGCAAATATGTTGGATGGGACTGAGATCGCAGAAGGAACGCCGTTGGAGGAACTTAGAGCAGTGGCCGCTCTCACGATTCATGTTGTAGATGCCGCTGCACATGCTTGGGGGCGCTGGCACTACATGCAACATGGCTCTCAGTTTGAGTCATATCTGTCTCACTACGCGGAGTTGAAACAAGCATGCATTTCAAAGATCTCCGCTGCAACGGCTGCAGGTTGAGTAGCATTTTATGGAACCCGCATCAAAGAGCCTTACAGAAGCCAACGCGAGCGGGTCAATTGAACCAACACATGCCGGGGTCTCCTTCTGGTACCCCCCAATAAGGCCTTGACAACCGCTAGTCTATTTTGGTACAGTACCTGAGTCGTTATCGCCAGGTGCCGCAGTAAGAGCCGCTAGAGAACGCCCGATCGAAGATTCCGACCTGTCGGAAAGGCTTCCCGAACGTTTCTTGCAAGGGCCGAAGGGGAACAAAATGGACGCCCGGATTCTTTCTGCCTCTGGGGCCGAAGGCCACAGACCACCGGTCACCAGTCACGAATCACCAGTCACGTCCTGTAAGCTCTTTAGTTTCACACAGTTTCCCAAAAATGCGTCTGTAACTCCTTTAGTTTCACACAGTTTCAAAACAAAGGACTTAAAACCCTTTCGTTTCACACACTTCCAAAAAAAGGGTGGGGGCCCCTTCCGAATTCACCAGTCACCAGTCGCGAATCACGAGTCACTTCCTGTAAGTCCTTTAGATTCTGCACTTACGTCAAAACGGGCACCTAAGTCCTTTACATGCAACACTTGCGAAAAACATACCGGGGGGGGAGGGGGGTATGCCTGCTTTCGACTCTCAACTGTCGACTGTCAACTATGAGGGTATACTCGCTTTCGACTCTCAACTGTCGACTGTCAACTGTGCGCCGCACGCCCATCTTGGGAACCGAGGTGACCGAATGAGTGGTCTTGGTGGCTGGGTGCGTCTTCGCACGTTTGCCTTTCGTCTTGCTGTCGCGCTCTTCATCGTCGCCATCGCCCTTTTCAAGGTGGCTGGCCCCGCGCGCGCTCAGCAGCGCCGCGAGCGCGAACCGAATAGCGTCTATGCCGAGCGCCGCGGCAAACTCCTTTCCCAGGTGGATGGGCCTGTCGTTCTCGCCGGTTACACCGGCCGGGAAGAAGAATCGCAAACCTACATCTTCGCGCAGGAAGATAACTTCTACTATCTCACCGCCCACAACGAAGAGGGCGCCGCGCTTCTGCTTGTGCCCGAGCGCGCCAATCACGGCGCGAACGCCAAAGCCTGGGACGGCCCGCGCGAAATCCTCTTCCTCCCCCCGGCCGACCGGCGCCGCCAGCAGTGGATCGGCGTGCGCATGGCTCCCGACGACCCCGGCATCGCCGATAAGACCGGCTTCGCCGCCGTGAAGCCGCTTCCCGAACTGCGCGCCGCCGTCGAAAAATTGGCGGACATTTTCCCGAACTTCTACACCATCCTGCCCTACCAGAAAGAGCTCGGCGGCTACCCTCACGAGAAAGAATGGACCGGCTGGCTCGCGCAGGCCGCGCCGCAAGTGAAGCTCAACGACGTTCGCGCCGCCATCGGTGCCATGCGCCAGAAGAAGTCGCCCGGCGAGATCGCTTTCCTCGCCAAAGCCGTGGACGCCTCGGTGGACGCCCATCTCGAAGCCATGAAAATGATGCGCCCCGGCCTCTACGAATATCAGGTCGCCGCGAAGATGGTTTACATCCATTCCATGGAAGGCTGCGAAGCCGAAGCCTACGCGCCCATTGTCGGCGCGGGCTTCAATTCCACGTCGCTCCATTACGATCAGCTTTCCAAAAAGATTGAAGACGGCGACATCGTCGTCCTCGACGTTGGCGCGCAATTTTCCGGCTACGCCGCCGACATCACCCGCACCCTTCCCGCCAACGGCAAATTCACGCCGCGCCAGCGCGAAATCTATGAAATCGTTCTCGGCGCGCAGAACGCTGCCATCGCCGCTCTGAAGCCCGGCATGACTTTCGCCCGCAAAGGCCCGAATAGCCTTTGGCAGATCGCCTACGACTACATCAACTCGCACGGAAAGGACAAAGAGGGCCGTTCGCTCGGCCCCTACTTCATCCACGGGCTCGGCCACCACATCGGCCTCGACGTGCACGATGCCGGCGACCCTTCTCGCCCGCTCGAGCCCAGCATGGTCGTCACCATTGAGCCGGGCATCTACATCCCGGAGGAAAATCTCGGCGTGCGCATCGAAGACGATTTCCTCGTCACCGAAACCGGCTACAAAATGCTCTCCGACAAACTTCCGCGCTCGGTCGAGGAAATCGAAAAGATCATGGCGCCCTCTCAGAAAGAAAGATCAAAAGGAAAGGAAGGAGCACCCCGCGATGATTGACCGTTCTGTGCGGCGCGCTTTATAATGATCCTCGAGGCTGGACGATTCCTTGGCGCCAGCCACTGCGCGACATTCCGCACGCAGCCGGGTCACCCGCCTGCCGGAGTTTTCCGAAACGCCTAAGGGAGATTATGAGCACGGTTAAAGCCACGCAGCTTCGCCCCGGCATGGTTGTCCAGCACCAGGGTGATCTCTACACCGTTTTCAGCGTGGACCACCGCACGCCCGGCAATAAGCGCGGCTCCATGCAGACCAAGATGAAGAATCTCCGCACCGGTGTGATGATGGACTACCGCTTCCGCGCCGAGGAATTTGTCGAGCGCGCCATCCTCGACGAAATCGAATTTGAATATCTCTACAACGACGGCGATGCCTATCACTTCATGAACTCCGAGACGTTCGAACAGATGCATCTCGGGCACGACGTCCTCGGCGAAGCGGTCTACTATCTGATCCCCAATACGCCCGTGAAGATTGAATTTTACGAGGGCAAAGCCATCGGAGTGGCTCTTCCCGACACCATGGATCTCAAAGTCGTGGACACCGAGCCCACCGTGCAAAAGGCCACGGCCAGCGCGGTGATGAAGCCGGCCAAGCTCGAAACGGGCCTGGTCATCAGCGTCCCGCCGTTCATCAATAACGGCGACAAAGTGAAAGTGGATACCAGCGAGGCGCGCTACGTCCAGCGCGCGCAATGACAATGAAGGAGATGCCACGGACACTACGGAAGATTGTTCTAGTCTGGCCGAAACCCGATAGCCGCTACGCTTTTCCCCCGGCCGCCCCGCCGGCTTTTTCGGAAAAGGCCCGGGCAAAAATCGCGTCCACGTAGCGGAGCTGCCGCTGCAAATCAAACGTGCGCTCCAGCGCCGCTTTGTCCATGAATTTTGCGATGCGCGCATCGTTGGCAACGTGCTCGCGAAAGCTCGTGTCTGTTTCCCAAGCGGCCATCGCGTTTTCCTGGACCCACTTGTAAGCTTCTTCGCGCGGCGCGCCGCGTTCCACCAGGTCTTGCAGAAGCTGCCCGGAAAACACCAGGCCGCGCGTGGACTCCAAGTTGCGCAGCATCCGCTCGGGAAAGACGCGCATGTTGGCCACGATGTCGGTCATCCGCGCGAGCATGTAGTCCGCCAGAATCGTTGAGTCAGGCAGGATGACGCGCTCCACCGAACTGTGCGAGATGTCGCGCTCGTGCCACAGCGCGATGTTCTCCAGCGCAGCCATGGCGTTGGCGCGCACCACGCGCGCCAGCCCGCAAATCTGCTCGCAGCTCACCGGATTGCGTTTGTGCGGCATCGCCGAGCTGCCGCGCTGCTCGCCGGCAAACGGCTCTTCAGCTTCGCGCACTTCGGTGCGCTGCAAGTGCCGGATCTCCAGCGCGATCTTTTCGAGCGACGCCGCGATCACCGCGAGCGCCGCGAGATACTGCGCGTGACGATCGCGCTGGATCACTTGCGAAGTCACCGCCGCGGCTTCCAGCCCAAGCCGCCGGCAAATCTTGGCTTCGATCTCCGGGCCGAGATGCGCGCAGGTTCCCACCGCTCCGGAGATTTTTCCCACCGCCATTTGTTGCGCCGCCGCGCCGAAGCGCAGCAGGTTGCGGCGGTTCTCCGAATACCAGTTGGCGATCTTCAAGCCGAAGGTAATCGGCTCGGCGTGAATTCCGTGTGTGCGCCCGATTTGCGGAGTGTGCTGGAATTCGTGCGCGCGGCGTTCCAGCACTTCGCCGAACCGCACCAGGCCGTGCTCGATGAGCCGCGAAGCCTCGCGGACTTGCAGAGCTTGCGCGGTGTCCACAACGTCGTTCGAGGTAAGGCCGTAATGCAGCCAGCGCGCCGCTTCCGGATCGCCGATGGATTCGCCCACCGCCATCGTAAACGCGATGACATCGTGCTTGACCTTGGCTTCGAGCTCGTCAATGCGCGCCACGTTGATCTGCGAGCGCTGGCGAATCGCCGCCGCCGCTTGTTTGGGGATTTGTCCGGCCTCGGCAAGCGTGTCTGCCGCGGCTATCTCCACTTCCAGCCAGCGGGTGAACTTATTCGCGTCGCTCCAGACGCGGCCCATTTCTTCGCGCGTGTATCGTGGAATCAAATCTCGCTCCCGGAAAAACTTCTGGCGGGGCAAATTCCCTTCCCAATGATACCGTATTTTGAGCCCCCCGCGGAGTCCAAGCAGCGGGAAAGGCTCTTCGGCATGTAAGTCCCTTCCCTGCTGTGGTTTCCGGCACCTAACCGTTGCGGAGGCGCCGCGGTCTAATGATTCAGATGACCGAGAGCACCCAGGGCAGCGACGCCGCTGCCGTGGAGCGGACGCTGGCGGGCGACCCTGACGCCTATCGGGTGCTGGTCGAACGCCACAGCCGCAATCTTTTCCGGCTCGCGTATCGCATGACAAGCAACGAACAAGACGCCGAAGAAATCGTGCAGGA
>DASWCG010000256.1:0-1509 GCA_036390175.1 Candidatus Acidiferrales bacterium
ACCGAAGCACTGAAACAGCACACGGCGCGCTTGCAGGAAGAGCTTTCCAGTTTGCTTTTCACGGGGGCAGCTCCCACTCCCTCCGCCAGGCCCGTGCAAAACTCACAAGCCCTTCCGGTCGTCGAAAAGAGGACGCCTGCTATACCTGCGGCGAAGGTCGTGGAATTCGCCGAGACTCCGGAGCCGGGTCCCGTTTGGACAAAGCCTGCGGAGCACCCCAAAACCGCCGCGTCCTCGCAGAAATCCTCGCTCGATGACGAGGAACTGAAGATTCCCGCCTGGCTGGAGCCTCTGGCCCGCAACGCGGCTGCACCTGCCTCGACCGAGGAGCCCGTCGAAAAAGGAAAACCAAAGCGAATCGCGGAACAGCCCAAGATCGAAGAAATTGCCACCGAACCGCTCGCCGCTGGGCCAAAAGAAATTGTCGTCGAGTTGCCGGCTCCTTCATTCGGCAGTGAGCTTCCGCTCGACCGCGGCGATCGTTCAACCGGGAGCGTTTCCCGCAGTTCGAGCAAGGGCCTTTTTGTCGGCGCGATTGCAGCGGCTGTCCTGCTGTTGGCGGGCGGCGGCTGGTGGTACATGCGCCAGCAGTCCAACGACGTTCCAACCAACGAGGCGCTGGCGGCGCCGGCCCCCGCGGTCTCCGTTCCCGCGGTGACGCTGCCATCGCAGCCCCAGGGAAATGCAGCACTGCCGACAAATCCTTCAGCGCCAGTGAATCCTGCGGCGCAAAATAATTCGCCAGTGCAAACGAACACGGTTGCGCAGAAAAATTCCGCCGCGAAGCCCGCGGCTATTGCACCGGCAAGCTTATCTACAACACCGGCGCGCAATGCGCAACCCCCGTCGAATCCTGCTAACGGCGGCACTGCGGTGGCCAGCGCAGTTTCCTCTCAACCCGTGCCAACTCCGGAACCAGTGAAGAAGCCGACCCTCGGGGAAGTTCGCCTGGCGGCTCCCAAGGTGACCCGCCACCACAACTCGCAAAACGCCGTTGAAGCTGACCCGGGACTTACCCTGAATGATGAGCAACCCGAGTCCAATACGGAAACGCTTAACGCAGGTCTTTCAGTGGACAACAAACAGCCGGCGGCGCCCGTCGTGGCCCTTAAACAGCCAGCGGCTCCCGTCGTGGCCCTTCCCGTTGGCGGAGATGTGAAGCAGGCAAAACTCATTTCCTCGATTCCGCCCGTTTATCCCGCCTTGGCGAAGAACCAGCATGTCTCCGGTGATGTTCGAATCGACGCGCTCATTGATGCCAATGGGCGCGTGACCACCATGAAAGTCGTTTCTGGGCCGACCCTTCTGCATCAGGCGGCCATGGACGCTTTGCGGCAGTGGAAGTACCAGCCCGCATCGCTCGACGGCAAACCCGTGCCCATGCACCTGACCGTCACGATTCAGTTCCGCTTCCAATAACCCTGCAATTTCTGTGATTCCACGCATCCTCATGATGCGTGTGCCCTCGCATTTGTATCGCCCTCCAAGTTGAGAGCAACTCGGCTTGCG
>DASWCG010000257.1:0-2439 GCA_036390175.1 Candidatus Acidiferrales bacterium
AGCAATTTCCTGCTCTGGCAGATTGCCTATGCGGAGATTTTCGTCACCGAGACGCTCTGGCCGGACTTCAACCGCGCGCGATTGCTGGAGGCCTTGCTCGAATTTCAGAAACGCGAGCGCCGTTATGGGGGCATCCGCGAAATCGAAGCTGCTCTCGAGAAGCCGGCGCGCGCGGCGGGTCATTGATTCTGCGTCTTTGGTCGCCCCTCCTCGCTCCCTTTTCGCCTGCTGCGTGATTTATTCCACTCGATATGATGAGATGAAGCCTGTTCTTTCTCAGGGGATTCCTCTTCTATGACCTGGAAGCGAGTGGCGACAGCCGCGGTGCTGATTCCGTTTGCCGTGGGGATTGTTTTGTGGGGCTCGACGGCGATTGTTGCGATAGCTCTTGCCCTAGTGACGTTACTGGCGCTATTCGAGTATTTCGCTCTTGGGGAAGCCATCGGCCATCGCGCGTATCGCTTTTGGACGGCCACCTGCGCGCTTCTCCTCGCTTACGTGCAGTGGCTCATGGGTGAACAGGCGGCGTACAAGCTTTCGGGTGGCTTAATCGCCTCTCAGAGAATCTGGTGGTTCGCCAGCGGACTTCCCTCGCTGGAAGCGGTGTTCTTTCTCTTCGTCCTCGGTATCGCCGCGCTTACGCTTTGGACAAGACGCCCTCTCGTGGAAGCGCTGCCTGCTGCGGGAATGAGCGCCAGCGGCCTGATTTTGGTGGCGTTTCCGTTATCGTATGCAGTTCGGCTTCACGGGGCTGGCACGCAAGGGCCGGCGCTGCTGATGTTCGCGCTGGTCATTATCTGGGTGGGAGATACGGCGGCTTATTTCGTAGGGCGAGCCGTCGGCAAACATGCTTTGTCGCCACACCTGAGTCCGAAGAAAACGTGGGAGGGGACGGCGGCGAGTTTCCTCGGCTCAATAATTGTCGCTCTTATTTTTGCGCGCTTCATCACTGTGCCGCTCCCGCATTTAGTTGCGATGGCTGCTGTCGGCAACGTGGCGGGGCAAGTTGGCGACCTCCTCGAATCGGCGTACAAGCGCAGCGCGGGGATGAAGGATTCCGGCAGCATTCTGCCGGGGCATGGCGGCGTCCTTGACCGAATCGACGCGCTCATCCTTGCGATTCCGGTAGTCTGGTATTATTGGATGGTGATCTACTCTCCCGGGTCGTAGGTCAGAGAGTTTCCAACCGATAAAAGGAAATCGAACGACTCCGTGAAACAGCTAGCCATTTTGGGTTCCACCGGTTCGATTGGCCGGCAGTGCCTTTCGGTGATCGAAGCCCTGCCGGGGCGTTTTGGAGTCGTCGCGCTTGCCGCGGGCGCCACCCTGGAGGAATTAGTCGGCCAGATTGAGCGCCATCATCCGGAAGTGGTGTCCGTTGCGGACGCCGGGCGGGCCGATGAGTTGTCGCGTATGCTGCGCGAGAATGGAATTTCCCCCTTGCCAGAGCTTCATCACGGGCGGGAAGGAATGCTGGCCGTCGGCACGCACCCGAAGGCGGACATGGTCGTCTCGGCGGCAGTTGGAGTCGTAGGTCTCGAAGCGACCTACGAAGCTGTAAAGCTCGGAAAAACCGTCGCGCTGTCGAATAAGGAAGTCCTGGTGGCGGCCGGTGAACTGGTGATGGCCGCGGCGAAGAAAGCCGGGCGGGAAGTCCTTCCCGTGGACAGCGAACACAACGCCGTTCATCAATGCCTGCGCGGCGGAGCACACGGAGAAGTTCGCCGCGTGGTTCTGACCGCCTCCGGCGGGCCGTTTCGAAAGACACCGCTGGCTGCGCTGGCAAGCGTCACTCCTGAGCAGGCCCTGGCGCATCCCAACTGGCGCATGGGAAACCGCATCACCATCGATTCTGCAACGATGATGAACAAGGGTTTTGAAGTGATCGAGGCGCGCTGGCTTTTTGGCATGCGCCCGGACCAGATCGACGTCGTCATCCATCCGCAGTCCACGATTCATTCCATGGTGGAGTTCGTGGATGGTTCTGTTTTGGCGCAACTCGGGCCCACGGACATGCGCATGCCCATCCAATATGCGTTAACCTATCCTGAGCGGGTGGCATCCAACCAGGTAGCCCTCGACTGGACCAGGTTAAAGCAGCTGGATTTCGAGAAAGCTTCAACGCGGCGGTTTCCCTGCCTGCGCCTGGCGCGGGAAGCCATGAAGAAGGGCGGCGCGTTGCCGTGCGCGCTGAACGCCGCGGACGAGATAGCGGTTGCGGCGTTTCTGGAGCGGCGGCTACCGTTCCCCGGAATTCCGGAAGTGCTCGAGCGAGTGCTGGCACGCACACCGCGCGTACGGTTTGAGAAGATGGACGATGTGCTTGCGGCGGATGCCGAAGCGCGTCGAATGGCAAGGGAAGAAGTGGCAAAACTGGCAGTGGCCACTGCGGCTGCTTCTTAAGGATTCGAAGAAAGGGATCGGCTGAGTTATGGCATT
>DASWCG010000258.1:0-1958 GCA_036390175.1 Candidatus Acidiferrales bacterium
GATGCGGTTTCCCATGCGCCAGTTGGGATGGGCAAGCGCTTGTTCGGGCGTGACATTCGCCAGCGCCGCCAGCGGCGTCTTTCGAAACGGACCGCCCGACGCCGTCAGCACCAGCCGCCGCACTTCTCCGTGTGTTCCGCCACGCAAGCATTGATGCACGGCGTTGTGTTCGCTATCCACGGGAAGAAGTTCCCGTCCGGCCTTTTTCGCCGCGGCCATCACCAGCTCGCCCGCCGCCACAAGAACCTCTTTGTTCGAAAGCGCAACCGTTTTTCCCAGCTTCACCGCTTCATAAGTCGCTTCCAGCCCGACAATGCCCACCGCGGCGGACACCACGACGTCTGCCTTCGGATGCGTTCCAACCGCCAGCATTCCTCCTTGGCCGTGGTGAATCTCCGGAACCCGTGCAATTCCCTTCTCGCGCAGCAACCGCGACAACTCGTCAGCCCGCCCGGCATCCCCAACCGAAACGACCTCCGGATGGTGCCGCTCGATCTGCCCGATCAGCTCTTCCAGGTTAGCTCCCGCCGCCAGCGCGACGACGCCGAACTTCCCCGGCAGAGCCTCGACGACCGAAAGGCATTGCCGCCCAATCGATCCCGTCGAACCCAAAATGGATAACTGTTTCACGGAGTCGTTCGTTTTCCTTTTTGTCGGATGGAGACCTTCTGACCTACGACCTGGGAGAGTAGATCAATACCCAATAATACCAGACAACCGGAATGGCGAGGATGAGCGCATCGATTCGGTCAAGCACGCCGCCATGCCCCGGCAGAATACTCCCCGAATCCTTGATCCCCGCGCTCCGCTTATACGCCGATTCCAGGAGGTCGCCCACTTGCCCTGCGACATTCCCCACTGCCGCCATCCCCAGCAAATGCGGAAGGGGTACCGTCATATACCGCGCAAAAACGAGAGCCACGATCAGCGACCCGAGGAAACTTGCAACCGTTCCCTCCCACGTTTTCTTAGGGCTCAGATGCGGCGCCAACGCATGTTTCCCCATCGCTCGCCCGACGAAATAAGCTGCCGTATCTCCTACCCAGATAATCACCATCGCGAACAGCAGCAGCTGCGGCCCTTGGCTTCCTGAGCCGTGAATCCGGATGGCAAACGACAGGGGAAATGCCACGAGAATGAGCCCGCTGCAGCTAATTCCTGCCGCAGGAAGCGCTTCCACCATGGGCCGCTTTGTGAATAGCGTAATCGCTGCAATGCCGAGAACGAATAATAACAAGGCTCCTTCGATCGAAAGCATGCTTCCGGCAAACCACTCCGTATTGCGATAGACGGTCAAGTTCCTCGAGAGTCCATAAACGGACCCGGACGTGGCGCGCCATTGCACATAGACTAGGATCAGCGCGCAAGTCGCCGTCCAGAACCGGTACGCGCGGTGGCCGATAGCTTCCCCAAGAGAAAAATACTCGAAGAGCGCGAGCAGTGTCACCAAGCCAACGGCCAGCGCGAGCAACGCCGTCGAGCCCCACAACACCAGCCCCACGGCAAACGGAATCAACACCGCGGCTGTCGCCACCCGTTTCCACGTCATAGAAATGGAATCCCCTAAGAAATCGCGGCCTTCATCTCATCACATCGAGACAAATAAATCACGCCCGAGAAGGGGGATCAGGGAGTGAGCCTTCTAAAAGAGGCGGCCAAATGCATCGCGGCGGATGATTTCTTCTCACCCATCATGGAATAGTTCACTTCGCGGAGAGGAATCGAAGAATTTCACGCATGACCCTGTCCCCCTTGTCCGTGTGGAAGAGAAATTGTGCATGCGCGGAGCCATCGAGGACAATCAACTCTTTCGGCTGAGGTGCCTTTTCATATTGCGCGCGAATTCCAGGGAGTCGTAACCCATCCGCGCTCGCGTCATCGCGAGCCACAATGAAGAGTGAAGGTGCTTTGAGCTTTTCGGCTGGGCCGTTCGGTGCGGCGCCAAGGAAAACCAGACG
>DASWCG010000259.1:0-30190 GCA_036390175.1 Candidatus Acidiferrales bacterium
CACTTGATTGCATAACAATGTCGGCTCCCTCGACCCGAGTAGACTGTGGTTGTTCAACGACCAAGGCTCGGGAGGAAGGAGCCGAACATGTTCATTATAGGCGTGGATTATCACCCGAGCTTTCAGCAGATCGCATTTTTCGTGGAAGAAACGGGCGAGTGTGGGGAACGGCAGTTGAACCACAGTGAGGGGGAAGCAGAACGATTCTATCGAGACCTGCAGCAGAGAGGGATCCGCGTGCGTGTAGGAATGGAGGCTACCGGGTATGCGCGCTGGTTCGAGCGGCTGCTGGCGGAGTTGGGTATGGAGGTATGGATCGGGGATCCTGCGGAAATCCAGACTAAGCGGGTCAAGAAACAGAAGACCGACCGTCGGGATGCCCAGCTGCTGCTCCGGCTGTTGCGGGAAGATAATTTTCCTCGTATCTGGGTACCCAGTCCAGAGAATCGGGATCTTCGGCAGTTGCTGTGGCATCGCCATCGACTGGTGCAGATGCGCACGCGGATCATGAATCAGCTGCAAGCGTTGGCGATGAACGAAGGCCGGCGTTGGAGGACCAAGCTGTGGAGTGTGCAGGGGCGAGCAGAGTTGGAAAAGCTTTCGCTAGCACCCTGGGCGAGTCGGCGCCGGAAAGAGTTGTTGGAACTGCTGGACCGCATGGACCCGGTCATCGAGGAATTGACCAAAGCTGCCGAGCAAGAAGCCAGGAAGCGGCCCGAGGTATTACGACTGATGACCCATCCGGGCGTGGGCTCGCTCACCGCACTCGCCTATGTGTTGATCATCGGGACCCCGGAGCGATTCCACTGCGGCAAACAGATCGGCACATACGTGGGGATGATTCCCAGTGAAGACTCCAGCGGGGGCAAGCAACGGCTGGGGCACATCAGCAAGCAGGGCAATTCCTTGTTGCGTTTCTTGTTGGTGGAGGCCGCGCAAGCGGCGGCCCGCATCAACCCGGACTGGAGACGTCGCTACGTTCACCTAGCGATGCGTCGGCACAGAAGCATTGCCAAGGTGGCGCTGGGGCGCCGTCTGGGAGTTCGCTTGTACTGGATGTGGCGAAACGGTTGTGCGTATTCGCCGTCGCTGGAGTTCGGTTCGCACGCGGGACAGCTCGGTACCGGACATGGTGTGAAGTAGAACACCGTCCACTTGGTTGGGCATCCCGCTCCCTGTAAAGGGAGTTCGCAGAAGTAATCATGGTCGAAGTTTTGATCGAAGAGATGTATGGGTCGGACTGAAGCCGATCGAAAGATTACGAGCGAGCCGTGGTCGTCAATGCAGCGAAGTAAGAAAACAAAAAAGAGCGAAACAAAAAACTCTTTTAAGTGAATGGAGAAGTCTGCTCAAAAACTGGTTGACAGAGCCGACATTGTTAGAGATGTCCGGTAACCCGACTAATCAGGACTTATCGGCCAAACATGGACAAGAGTCTGCGAATTTCAGGTAAGATTCGGCCCACCCGTGTGAGGTTAGGATGGAAAGATTTAAGCTGCGCTGTACGTGCTTTAGCGTGCTCCTCGCTGCACTCTGCTCTCTGGACCCAAGCCTTGCGCAAACGACAAAAGGAGTACCTCTTCGACCGCCGCTCACTAGCGGCACCGTTCAGGACAATACCTACCAAAATGATTCTCTAGGTCTTCAATTCACCCCGCCTCCTGGCCTGAGGTTGAGTGCTCCACAGTTGAAGGGAAAACCCGGGACTCTCCCTTTGTTAGTGACGGTTGCCGCTTGGAGCCTGGTGAATGGAGGAGCGGTCTTTTATGCCGACGACTTGGGGTATTACCCGGAGGGCCGACGCTCTACGAGAGCGTATGTCGAGCGAGTAATCCGCACCCAGAAAGAACAAGGCCTGGATTTGGTCGAGGGAGAAACGGAAGGACACCTCGGGGGTGTGACTTTCACAAGAATAGATTTTCACCAGACACTCTCTTATGAGGCAGTCCTTGTGAAAGCATGTGATGTATATGCGTTTGTTTTTATTTTCGCTGGATCGGATGTACAAAGTGCAGATAAGCTCATTGGAGAAACGACCGTCAAACTAGATTTGAAAAAGTCCGGCTGTGATGGCGCAAATCCGGAGACGCCACAAAAAAAATGAATGCATTGCTTTCGCTGCGCTTGAAAATGTTAATCATAGCGCCTGATAAACGCGGTTACCGGAGATGTGGAGTGCTAGTACGGAAGATGTCCGGTAACCCGACTAATCAGGAGTTAGCCACGTTCGACGGCATATAATGAATGCCCAAAGCGACCTCGCTTTACACAACCACATCGATGATGCAAACGAAGCAATTCGAGATTGCCCTTTCCACATTCGAGAAGATTCGATCTGCATTTCCTGCGCTCACAATGAACCTCGTTTTCGATGACGCACACGTGGACCTTGCTATGGACATTCCCGCTCAACCCAGGCTCTCATTCACCGTGGACCTCAACCTTCAAAACCGCGATGAGCTTCATCTGTCAGCATCGGCCTTATGGGTGGAATGGTTTCCCTGCACGAACTCGAAGAAGGTCGACCAGTACTTTGAAGCGGTCTCAGGATTGCTGTCCGGTCGGTTTCGTATTCTCGAACACTGGCGTGGCAGGCGAGTCGTCAAAGCGGAGCTTCAGCGCCCCTGGAAAGATGGATGGGAGACCATCTCTGGTTGCTCGCATCTACTGTCTATTCCGTGGCCGCGGAAGACCTTTAAGGTCGTACAGAATATGGCTGCCGTCCATTCCGGACATGAACTGGACGCCCGACATGCCTGATAAACGCGCTAATCGGACATCTGCCGAGTAACGGCAAAAACGCCATCGGACTTCAGTGGATTCTGGTGGTGGACGAGACTGCGCCAAACCGCTTAACTTGCGGGAACCGTAAGCCGCCTGAAATATCAGCTGTTTACGATTCGTATGAATTAAGAGACACAAATGTGGGACCTCTTCGAAGACCGTGTTTGTCCTCTTTGTGGCGGCAGACTGCTCCGAAAGCATATTCGGCTCTTCCGCTTTGACTGTCCGCACTGCCTCAAAACATTGAGGCCCTGTTTCTTTCCTGGATACTTATGGATTCGAGGCTTAATTTGTTGTGGAGCGGGTCTAGCGCTGGCATGGCACAACGGTTGGACCGATTCATTCGTGATATTTGTGGTGTCATTCTATGTGCTTCCAATGATGTTCCTCTGGGATCTAACTGTTTATCATTTTTTCCTGCCCAAGCATTTTGAGCCCGTAGTGTCGTCCTTCCCAGTTCTTGACCTCAGCTCGAAATAGCCTTCACACCGTCGCCAGAGCGGTCCAACTCCTGATTAAGCTGTCGGCTCAGACGGTCGACGCAACAAAGAGAACGAATGCCCAATGGATAGATCTCGGGCGGGTTGACTCTCTAGATGCAGGAGCCGGCTTTGTTGGACCATTCGAGCTGGATGGTGTAGTTGCCGAGCGTGCGGGTTTTCCACGCACAGATGTCACCGATCTCGCCATGGATGTCGTCGTACCAACCCTGGCCGGGAATGGGATCGGTGATGGACTCGCACAGTTCGTGGGAGGTCGTCGAGGTAAGCGCATCGAACACAGCCCGGCCGCCAGTACAACCGGAGCAGCCCGGATAGGGCATTACGGCGTAGTAGACGGCGCCGCCGAAAAAATCATGGTATCCGCAGAAGGACTGGCACGAGGCGGTGTTTCCCTGGACTACCTGCACGCCGTCGGGCAGAAAGATGAAATAAAGAGTATTGGGGTTGGCGGCGGGCAGCGTCCCAGAGTTGATCTCCTGCTGAAGCAATTGCCGGATAGCAATGTCCTGCACGGACGCGCCAGGATCCGGCGAAGTCAGGACGGCCGTGCCGATGCGTGAGCCGTGGCCGATGGCCTGACCCGGGACACCGTATTCACCAAGCAGGTCGATGAGCTGGCTGGTCAGAATGTAGTCGAAGAACTGATTGATTCGCTTGAGAAGGTCGCTGTTTGAAGCTTGCAGCCAAGCCGAGCCCCAGAAGACAGTAAACACCTGGACCGCAGTGAGGAGCGGGCCGTTGCGATACGTGAGATGAGGCGCGGCCGCGGCAACAGCGGGCGGCGCTTCGGGGCGATACAGTGGAACCACGCGGATCGGATGTTGCGGCGCGTGCTGCGATTTGGTCCGGCGATGCTTCATAGGCATGATCGCTGCAAATCAGCGTAGGAGCAGCCAAGATAGAGACCGTGAGTGACGGCCCAGTGGTTTGCGTATTGCACGTCAATGGGACGGCGCAGTCAGGCAGCCTCGGTGAAGATGTACTCATGCTGGCCGTCGCGGATGATCAGCACGCGCTTGCCGGAACGTTCGCCCACGACGAATTCGAATCCCTGGTTGGTGGGATCTATGGTGATGAACGAGATCGTGCCATCATCATTCTTCCGTGACGCGACCGCGCTTTTCCACTCGCCGAAATCGAATGTGGTTACGCCGTCTTTCTTCAGCACGTCAAGCTCGCCCAGTTCCTTGCTGTGATAGCGGCTTGCCAACCGCGTCACGACTGATGGATCAGCCGGCACCACCAGGCGTTCACGCTCTTTGGCAAGGTATGCTTTATGGCGTGTCGCCGCGGCGGCAACGTCACCAGCGGCCTCGGGTTTGCCGTCGAAGGCAATTTCCAGCAACCGGCGCAGGAAAGGCCGCAGCAGCATCCCTCCGTTATCCGAATTCGTGAGCAGCACAGCGCCGATGCCTGAATCCGGCAGAAAGATGATGTCACTCTTGTACCCGGCCATGCTGCCGCCGTGATGCACCACGGGAACAGCGTAGGTGCGGTCCACGGTCAAGCCCATCCCATAAGTCACATCCTCGCCAACGGCGATTTGCGGGGTACGGCGGGCCAGCAGATTTTCCGCCGAGACCAGTTGTTTGCCGTTGGGCAGCTTTCCCTGCGCAAGCTCGAGCTGGACATAACGAATCAGATCATGGGATGAGGTCCACACACCGCCCGCGGGACGATGCGGCATGACGGAGTAGTTGAACGCCATGTTGGCTACGGCAGGTTTGCCATCGATGTTATCACCGTGCGGACTGGCATGGTTGCTTCGCAGAGCGCGCGCCATATCAAATGTGGTCGCCTGCATCCCCAGCGGATCGAAGATTTTCTGCTGCATGGCCTGGTCGTAGGCCGCGCCAAGTTCCCGGTCGGGATACACCAGGTGAGCGCCAATGTATCCCGCAGCCGCCGCCATCAGATTGCTGTACTGAAACACTTCGCCAAATTTGCTGGTGGGCTGCATGGTTCCAAGCAAAGCCAGAGAGGACTCCGGCGTTGCCTGCTTGAACTCGAATATCCACTCCAGGTCCTGCCGCGGAAGCCCGGTACAGGCACAGATGAGGTTCTTGATCAGGACCCGCTTGGTCGTGTCCGCATCGCCCAGTTTGAAGCTGGGGTACGCTTGGGTTGCCGGTTCATCCCACTTCAGCTTTTTCTCGTCCACCAACTCTGACAGGAGCAGGGTGGTCATTCCTTTGGTGTTGGAGGCCGCCATGAACAGCGTATTTTCGTCCACCCGGTCCGGCTTGCCGAGCTCGCGCACGCCAAATCCGCCTTCGTACACGACTCTGCCGCCATCCACCAGCGCGAGCGAAACGCCCGGGACGCCGAGTTCCTGGATGGACTTTTCAACGAACGCTTTGATCTGGGCGATGTGTTCAGCATCGAGCGGGTGTGCCTTGCGGCCGGCGAATGACTCGCGGTTATAGCCCTTGGGACGCAAACTTTGCAGGACCAGTCCGATTGGTGAGCTGCGCTTCTCAAACGTCGGCTCGCTTCCGTCCAGAATGACCACGGTCCAAGCGCTACCGGCCCGCTGCGCAATCACCTGTACGACTGCGCGCTCGTTGGGAGAGGTCTCGTAGTCGAACACCTGGCGATCTTCCCAGCCGTTTCGTGCAGGCCGCGGCGTGACCAGCTTCAGAGGACGCTTTGCCTCCGGCTTGTAGGCAGCCCAGGCGGCAGCGACCGCGGCCGCGGCATCGGCCGCCTGCGAATCGACAATGGCGATGTGCGTGTCCGTTTCCGGAGGCTCCAGGATCACCAGGTTCTTGCCCGTTGCGATCGACCATCCCGTTGGAACCGTGAAAGTGGCTCCGGCTGGCGTTACGCGCGGCGTGTCAGCCGCCAACCGCTCCGGCGCTGATCTTGTTTCCGCCTGGGTGGATGCGGAAGACGTTGGGCCAGTTGCCGCTCCCAGCGCAAGGGTAGCGAGTGTGAAGGCCAATAGAACAAATAGAGCCGTTCGACGCATAGACATGTGAGTCACCAAAGTCTCCGAAGAGCACGGAAAACTGCGGACCAACGATACACCGAGCAAGATGGGGTTGTAAACCCGTGAGAGAAGGCAGGCCCCGAACGGTGCCGCGGTCAGCGCACTTGAAACTTGAATTCGTAATTCGCCGTGGCGTTGGCGATGTGGTCCGTGACGGTGTACTTCTCGGTGTAGGTTCCCTTGGCAAACCCCGCAGGAATGTTCAGATTCCCGTTGATGGGCATGAAGAAGGTGGGCGGATGGTAGGGGTGAGAATCGTTAATGACCAGGAAATTGGGCCGCTCGAAGATTTTATCGCCCTTGGGCCCGGTCACCAGGAGAGAAACCTGGACGTCCGGGCGATCCTCGCGAAATTGCATCCCGCCGATTTTCCCGGACATGTAAACGGTCCCACTCGACTCCAGGACCAGCGGATTGGCGGCGGGTCCCCCCTGGGTGAGCGAAAGATGGAAATCGCGGATTTCCAGACGCTCAAACGCCGGCAGAGGCGGGGCCTCGACGGTAAAGAGGGGGTCAAACTCCGCGTCGGTGTTCTTCACGCCGTCATGCAGCTTGATCTGGATTTTATACGTTCCGGCCGGGGCAAACGGCGGAATATCAAACCAGAAGGTGTTCTTCAAGGTTTTGCTTTCGCTCAGCGTCCCATTGCTGGTGTCTTTCGCGGGGGCATAGAGAGGCAGGCCGGAGGGGTCAAGCGCCACAACCGAATCCGTGGTGTGCACCTGGCCCTGCGAGTCCGTGGTCAGCCCCGCGAATTCGTAGCTGGTGAAAACCCGATCTTCGGGCTTGTAAACCGCCGAGGCACGCGGCGGCCCGTCCTTGGCCTGGAGATGAGTAAAATTCAGAATCTTGATGTCGCCGCTGGACATAATCGGTATGGTTGCGGAGGCGCCGGCCGACGTTCGCACAGACGTGGAGGTGGAAGTGGAAGTGAAAACCGGAGCCGGCGTTGAAGCTGGAGCGGTGCTCGCGGAAGCCGGAGCACCGCGATGAATCATGTAGGCGCCCCAGACGCTGCCGCCCAGAAGCGCCAGCCAAACCACCACAAACAGAGCCCGCACGACGCCTCCGCCGGAGGTTTCCAGCACAACTGTTTTCGCCAGGTGGTCGCCCAGGCGCTGACGAAGTTTGGAGAAAACGGCGATGAGGAAGCCCACCAGGTACACGGCAATTCCGTCAATGATGCGCGCCAGGTTGCGGATGAGCGCCGCCGCGAAACTACACCTCCCGCCGTCTTTGCTGCGCACGCGAATCCCGACAATGGCCTTGCCCAGCGTGGCGCCGGCCACAGCCTCCAAAAACCAGTAATAGAGGAAGCCCGCGACCAATGTCCCCGACATGGCAACGAGCGCGGCGTTGCCTTGGATGGAAAAACCGTGTGCGGTCAGGCCGCCCCAACGAATTGCGGCCCACATCCCGACCACGGCGAAGACGCCCACTAAGAGCAGGGTATCGAGAATGACCGCCAGCAGACGATCGCCAAGACGAGCGAGGCGGGCATCGCCAAAAACGTCAGCAGGAGGCGCGGCGGCCGGGCTCGCAGGGGCGCTTCCTGCGCTTTGCTCCGTAACGTGCGCAGGTGCGGCGTCCGCCGCCAATGGCGCGCCGCAGGAAATACAAGAGCCGCTTTCTGAATCATTTTGCGCGCCACAGGATGGACAGAACATGGCAACCTCCTTCTCCGCTTGCTGCGATGGCTCTCAACGAATGCCCGAGATAGAGAGCCACAAAACTTGGCTCTCAACAAGGGTAGCCCCTCCGGGCCCGTATCAATTGGAGAACAGCCACAGTCTACCGCGTTTGCTCCGGTTTACTGGGCTTTTTTGGAGGTGCCGCGAACGACCGAGATGGACGTCCGGCCGTCTGTATTATCGCGGCCGACGGTGATCAAGAAACCCACGGTGGCGCGATTGTCGCTGGTGATCATTCCGCCGTCGGGGGTCTCGAGAAAGCTAGTCTTGGGGTCGAGCTTGCCGCGGTAGAAGGCCATGACCTGAGCCGGGGTATCACTGGTCTTGAAGACGTAAGTGGCCATGGTGCCTTCCGCCGTGCTGAGTTGGAAGCTGCCCTCTTCGCGCTTGGCGCCGGGATAGAGGGGGACGCCCAGCTCCGCTTCACTCACCTCGGCGCCCGGGCCCACGGAGATCTTTCCACCGGGGGTGTTGATGCTGACTTGACCGGAGCGATTCACGTTGACGCTGCGGGAAAGCCGCCACAGGCCGAACGTCACGGCCATCCCACCCAGAATGCCCAAGCCGATGAATACGCCGACAACAATCAGAATAACCTTGAGCGCACCTCCGCTCTTCGGCGAGGCGGCAGCGGCGGGCGCGGCTCCTGCAGCCGCCGGCGCAGCGCTCGCAGAGCTTCCGCCCACGGAGGCTCCGCAGGAAGTACAGAAATTGTTGCCTTCCACCAGTGCCGAACCACATTTCGTGCAAAAGTTCGCCATGGGACCCTCCTGGCTGAGAAGAATGCCGGTCTGTCGGAACTCTCTGGCCGCTAAGAAGTCGAAAGTGCCGGAATGCTACTCTGTTGGCTGTCCTCTGTCAATTCGGTGAGCTGAGAGGGAGCTGCAGCGCAGGCTCAGTCGTAGTATTCCTGGCCGAGGTGGGTGATAAGGTCTTCGCCCATCAGCCAGCGGAGGGTGTTCTTCAGCTTCATGGACTGGATGAAGAGGTCGTGCTCGGGATAGAGGTTCGGCGCGCACATGGGCGATTTAAAATAAAAGCTGAGCCATTCCTGAATGCCATGCAGGCTGGCGCGCTGGGCGAGGTCGAGGAAAAGCACCAGGTCGAGAACGATGGGCGCGGCGAGGATGGAGTCGCGGCAGAGGAAGTCCACCTTGATCTGCATGGGGTAGCCGAGCCATCCGAAGATGTCAATGTTGTCCCAGCCTTCTTTGTTGTCGCCGCGCGGCGGGTAGTAGTTGATGCGGACTTTGTGGTGGATTTTGCCGTACAGCTCGGGATAAAGATGCGGCTGGAGAATATATTCGAGGACGCCGAGCTTGGACTCTTCCTTGGTCTTGAACGAACTGGGGTCGTCGAGGACTTCGCCATCGCGGTTGCCGAGGATGTTGGTGGAAAACCAGCCGTTCATGCCGAGCATGCGGGCTTTGAAGCCGGGCGCGAGGATGGTTTTCAGCAGCGTCTGTCCGGTCTTGAAATCCTTGCCGCACATGGGAACGTTGTGCTGCTGCGCGAGTTCGTGCATCGCGGGGATGTCCACGGTGAGGTTGGGGGCGCCGTTGGCGAAGGGCACGCCGCTCGTGATAGCGGCCCAGGCGTAAAGCATCGAAGGAGCGATGGCGGGATGGTTCTGCTTCATGGCCTCGACGAATTTGGCGGCCGATTGATGGACGTCTTCCTGGGTCAGGTAGATTTCGGTTGAGCCGCACCAGATCACGACGAGGCGATCCACGCCGGACTTTTTCTTGAAAGAGGCGATGTCGTCTTTGATCTGGAGAGCTAGCTCGTATTTGGTCTTGCCCTTCTTGACGTTAGTGCCGCTGAGATTCTTGACGTAGTTCTGGTCGAAGGCGGCCTTCATGGGCTGAATCTTGGAGAGGAAGCTTTTCGCCTCGGCCAGATGGTGCGCGTCGAGAACGCCGGCCTTTGCGGCGGCTTCGTAGGCGGTATCGGGGAAAATGTCCCAGCCGCCGAAGACTATTTTGTCGAGCTTTTCGAGCGGGACGAACTCCTTGATGAGCGGGGAGCGGCCCTCGGTTCGCTTGCCCAGGCGGATGGTGCCGAGCTGCGTGAGCGAGCCGGTGGGATGCGCAACGCCTTTCCGCACCAGCTCAACACCTGCCATAAAAGTCGTACTGACGGCACCCATGCCGGGTGTCAGAACGCCGAGCTTGCCCTTGGGAGGCGCAATCTTGGCTGGTCGGCGCATGCGGAGAATCCTCGATTCGTATGGACTTGGTCTGTTAAAGGCGCGTCAGGCAGTACGCAGAGGCCCGCTTATCCGGGGGCGCTACATCAAAACCGCACTAAATATGCCGCGCGCGAAAGCAAAACTCAGTATGATGCGCGAAGCGGTGAGGATTTGCAACGCGGAAAAGAGAAACGGAACGCAGAGATGCCCGGAAAGAGCGAAGCCAAGCGCCGGGCGCAAAGAAAGGGACAAAACAGGAGCCAAAGAAGGAGAAAGACGAAACTACGAAGAAGGCGGCGGGAGATGAACTAGGAGCGGCGGCCGTAACTGGAAATCGAACCGGACACCGTCAGGAACGCCATCACCACCAGAGCGCCGATCATCAGGAACATTATGGTCATTTTCTCCACTCCCCGCAGAATTCGATGATTCAGAGAGCAAGAACGGTGCCAACTTTTTAGTCTGTGTTTTGAAGCAGATACAACGGACGAGAAGGAAAGGTGTTGCCCGGAGAGGACAGGTGTCTTCCGCGGGCAACACCTCAGCAGGCTACGAGCGCATCAGGCGTATGGAGCCGTCGCCGGTGTGGACGGTCAGCGCGCCGCCGCCGCCATTAATCTTGCCGCGAACTTCGGACTTGCTGATGATGCCGTCTACGGTGACCGGGAATCCGAGGCTAATGCGGCCGTCGTTGGTATGGGCGTCGAGATCGGCCTGAAAACCATCCGGGAGGGTGAGGTCCACGCTGCCGTCGCCGGTGTGAATGGTCCAGCTCCCGGACATTTTCGATCCGGAGGCGACCCGAGCTTCGATACTGCCATCGCCGGTCTTCAGGTTGAGGACGTCGAAGCGCCCGTCAATGCGGATGTGGCCGTCGCCGGAAGAGGCGTCGAGGCGGCCGTCGAGGTCGCGGGCTTCGATGTTGCCGTCGCCGGTGCGCAGGCGGATATCGCCTTTGGCGCCGCGCACGGTGATGTGTCCGTCGCCGGTGTGAATGTCCATGTTCCCGCTGAGGGGGTCCACCTCGACATGGCCGTCACCGGTGGCGACGTTGAGATCGCCTTCGCGCGGCATGTGCACTTCAATCTTCAGGCCGCGATGGACATTGGCGCAGAAAACGCACCAGTGATTCGGGACGCGAACGTCAATGTCAATGCGGTCGCCGTCCTGGCGGACATTGATTTTGACCTCGCTGTCCGAGATGTGCAGGCCGGTGGTCTCGACATGAACGCCGACTTCTTTCTTGTCTCCGGTATATACGGTAACGTGGCCGTCGTTGGTTTGGACGCGTACCTGGGCGCGTCCGGAAATCGCATAGGTCTTGTTCCATTCGTCGGCGCGGGCGGAGGCCGCGCCCCAAGTCAGGGCCGCCGCGGCCAGCCCGGCTCCTAGAATCGTCCGCAAAAGCGCGGTTCGTGCATACATGCGCATGCAACTCCCTCCTGATTGGAGTTCCTAAATAGGATACGGCAGGAGCGCCGAAAATGTTCCGTGAGGCCTCGGCCGGCTATGGCTTCCGCCGTAACCAAGGGAGCCGGTTTACCGGCGGCCTTTGCCGGCGGCGCGGGCGCTCTTCTGTGTCTGCGAACCGGGCTTTGCGCGCAGCGCCGCGAGGAAATCCTCCACGGGAAGGGTGTTGAGGACATCGGCCTTTTCGAGCCAACCGCGGCGCGCCATCTGCACGCCATAACGGATAAACGAGAGGTTCGTGGTGGTGTGCGCGTCGGTGGAGATGACGATTTTTACTCCGCGCTCCTTGGCCATGCGCAGGTGGGTGTCCTTGAGGTCCAGGCGATCGGGATAGGAGTTGCATTCCATGGCGACGCCATGTTTCGCGGCGGCGGCGAGAACCTTCTCCATGTCGTAGTCGAATGAATCGCGGCGCAGCAGCAAGCGTCCGGTGGGGTGGGCGATGATTTGCGTGTAGGGATTTTCGATGGCCGCGAGAATGCGATCGGTCATCGCGGCGCGGTCGAGGTTCATGTACGAATGCACGGAAGCGACCACGACATCGAGCTGCGCGAGAACCTCGTCGTCAAAGTCCAGAGCGCCGTCCTTGAGGATGTCCACCTCGGCGCCGGCAAGCACGCGGATGCCCAGGCCGCGTTCGCCGGCGGCGTGAATTCGCTTGATGTGCTCGAGCATGCGTTTTTCGTCGAGGCCGTTGGCGACGGTGACGGCTTTGCTGTGGTCGGTCAGGGCGATGTATTCGTGGCCGAGGGCGCGCGCCGCTTCGGCCATCTCCTCGATGGAATTCTTGCCGTCGCTGGCGGTGGTGTGCATCTGCAGATCGCCGCGAATGTCTTTGCGGGTGATGAGCTTCGGCAGGCGGTGCGCTTCGGCGGCCTCGATTTCGCCGGTATTTTCGCGCAGCTCCGGGGGAATATAATCGAGCTTCAGCTTGGCATAGATTTCTTCTTCGGTTTTGCCGGCGACGCGGCGCTCACCTTTGAGCGTGGCAAGCGCGTACTCATTGAGCGTCAGGCCCATTTTGTTGGCGCGGCCGCGCAGCGCGACGTTGTGCTCCTTGGAGCCGGTGAAATAGAGGAGCGCGGCGCCGAAGCTTTCTTTCTCAAGCAGGCGGACGTCCACTTGGAGGCCGTTTTCCAGCGTGAAGCTGACTTTGTTCTCGCCGTGCGCGAGGGTCTGTTCGATACCGGGGTACTTCAGGATGTGTGCGGCAATGGCGTCAATGGATTTCTGCGAGGTGTGCCCCGGGGCCAGGGTGACGAGCATGTCCAGGTCGCCGACGGTCTCTTTTCCGCGGCGCAGCGAGCCCGCGGGCGTGACGGACTCGACGGCGTTTCCGGCTTTCCCGATATACGCAGAGAGTTTCTTCGCGGTCTCGTCCGCCACGTCAATGTGGAAGCGGCCGGAAGATTTCTTGAAGACTTCCACGGCCTTCAGGATGTTTTGTTCGCTTTTTTCACCGAACCCGGCGAGGTCGCGCAGCTTGCCTTCGCGGGCGAGTTTCTCCACTTGTTCGACGGTCGCGGCCTTGAAGGTTTTCCAGAGGACCGCGACTTTTTTGGGGCCGAGCGACTGAAGCGTCAGCACGTCGAGCAGCGTGTGCGGGTATTTCTTGAGCAGCTTCTGCCGGAGTTTGTAGTCGCCGGTCTTCAGGATCTCGCGGATGTGCTCGGCGAGCCCTTCGCCGATGCCGGGAAGTTCGGTGAGTTTCTTCGCATCCGCGGCCAGGTCTTCGACGCGTTCCGGCAAGGAGGCGATCAATTCCGCGGCTTTCTCGTAACTGCGGTAGCGGCCGATCATCGCGCCGTCAATTTCGAGGAGTTGCGCGGTTTCGCGCAGGATGCGGGCAACTTCGCTGTTTTCCATGACAGGATTATAAAGGGGAAGCGGCGCGAAGCACAGCGAGGCGCAGGCGGCTCCCACCGCCAAGAAAGAGGGGCCGGGAGGTGTCACAGAACCTCCGGCCCTGCCCGGTTTCAATGTGGAAGATTATCCGGCCTTGGAGACGTTTGCGGCCTGCGGTCCCTTCTGTCCCTCCACGATTTCAAACTCGACCGGGTCGCCCTCCTGAAGAGTGCGGTACCCATCGCCCACAATGGCGGTGTAATGCACGAAGACGTCACCGCCATCCTCGCGTCCGATAAATCCATACCCCTTGGAATTATTGAACCACTTCACTGTTCCTTGCACTTTCACGCACCTCCGTGAGCGGCGTCTTTGGCGGAGGCGCCGGGTACCTGCTCAAAGATGATCCCGGCGTCCAGGCCGACAATGGCGGGGAGTTTACCAAACCAAAAGCAGGTGTCAAGGCGGAGTACAGGCAGGCTCTTGAGGATTTCCTAGGCGCGGCGGCGAGAACGGAATCGCAGGTAGAACAGAATCGCGGCGATGGATTTGGCGTCGCGAAGCCGGCCGCGGCGCATCATTCGTTCCAGCTCGCGGATGGAAAACGGTTTGGTCTTGATTTGCTCGTCCGAGTCGGGGCGGGCGATTCCCGGGGTCAAGCCCTCCGCGGCGTAGACCACCAGGCGTTCGTTGACAAAGCCGGGAGTGGCGAAGAAGGAAAGCAGCTTCGTAAACCGCCGAGCGGAATATCCGGTCTCTTCAGCCAATTCGCGGCGGGCTGCCACGAGCGGTTTTTCCCCCGGCTCAATGCGGCCGGCGACAAGCTCCCAAAGATATTGCCCTGTGGCGTGACGATATTGATGAACAAGGAGAGTCCGCCCATCCGGGAGAATGGGGATTACCACCACCGAGCCATGGTGAACCACAAATTCGCGCGTGGCGGTAAGCCCGCCGGGCTCGGCAACACGCTCGCGCCTGACATCGAACACGCGGCCGCGAAATACGGTCTTGCTTTCGAGAACGCGGGCCCGTTTTGCCGGCTGGGGCTTGGCCGTCATTTCGCGGCGGGCTCGTGGGGGCTCGCTTGCGGCGCGGCCCAGATACGCTCGAGCTCGTAGTAGTGTTGGGGATATTGCGGGGTGTAACGCAAGAAAGCCGGAATGGGGTAGCGGATTCCGCCTTTGTGTGTGCCTTGCAGGCCTTCGACAAGTTCATCCATCTTCGAGCCGGGCAGCGAGAAGGCCATCTCCCAATCTTCGGTGTGCGCGAAAACGCGGTCGCCATAGCAAGGAAGGATGACCTGATAGTCGCCGGTAAGCATAGTGCGAATGACCTCGTCGGAACAGTCAATCCGTCCGGTAAACGTGCTGGTGATGGCGCCGCCGCGCTTCCAGAGAGCGCCGGTCAGAAGGCGCATCACTTGCGCGGCATTCCCGTAAATGATCAGCGCGTCCGGGATGAATTCGGCGCGGGACGCGGGGGCGACGAGAAGGTGCTTGTATTTGCCCGGCGGCATGCGGTGCGTGGCCTCTTCGGTCTTCGCGCCGGCCTCGAGGGTCTCGGTATACATGCCACAAACGAGATGGCCGGAGGTGTAGTGCTCGGTGAGCGGAGCCAATCCGAACGCCGTCTTCGTGAGGACGCAGTTGACATCTTCTTCGCCGACAGCAAGCGTCCAGCCGCAGCGCCGCGCCATAGCGACGGCCTGGCAGATGGCGATCTGAATCTTCATGTCGCGAAACGGCCGCTTGGCTTTCTCGGGGACGGGTTCATCGGGGCGAAGCAGCTTCACCGCGACGGGAAATGTCGATGGGCGAACGTGCGTTTCAATTTCACGGGTGAAGCTCTTGCAATCCATGGCGGCCTCCTCGAAAGATGCTGCGAATCGCTGCGCAGTCATCTTATGCCGGAAGGGCGCGAAAACCAAAGTGGGAGGGGGTCCGCTTGATTGCGTGCATCACTCTGAGAGGAGGGATTGTCCGATGCGCTCGGGGATCCGCGAAGCGAAGAGTCCCCGCTCCGGCATTGTATGCCACGGTCTCCTTGCATATACTGACGGCGGAGCGTATCCGCGGTTAGCCGATGGGACCGATGATTCAGACGCTGATTGTTGACGACGAAAAGCCGGCGCGCGATGAGTTGGCGTATCTGCTCAAAGCGTTTCCGGAAATCAACCTGGTGGGCCAGGGGCGCAACGGCGTAGAAGCCATTGCGTTAATCAAGGAATATACGCCGGACCTGGTGTTTCTGGACGTGCAGATGCCCGGGCTTAACGGACTTGGCGTGATCAAGAAGCTGGTGGACCGAAAGCTGAAGGTGCCGCACATCATTTTTGCCACGGCTTACGACAACTACGCGGTGAACGCGTTCGAAGTCAACGCCGTGGATTACGTGCTGAAGCCGTTCGACAAGGGGCGCATTTCGAAGGCCATCCAGCGGGCCAAGAAAATGCTGGAGGCCCATTCCTCACCGGCCGAGCGGCTCGAGACGCTGGTGAGCCAGCTTGGTACGGCTGCCAAAGTTCCGCAGCACGTGAAGCTGCTGGTGAAATCGCAGCAGCGGCTGCTGCTGGTGGACTCCGCGGACATTGCATTTGCCGCAATCGCCGACGGGCTGATTACCGTGGTGGCGCGCGAGGCGGAAGGCTCCTCGAACTACCGCACCCTCGAAGAATTGCAGGCGGCGCTCGACTCGGATGTCTTCTGGCGGCCGCACCGGTCGTTCCTGGTGAACATCAACCACATCAAAGAAGTGGTGCCGTGGTTCAAGTCGAGCTACGTGCTGAAAATGAACGACAAGAAGGCCACAGAGATTCCCGTCAGCCGCGCGCAGACCAAGCGGCTGAGGGAATTGTTCAAGCTGTAGCGCCGCCCTTCAGGGCGGCAGATTTTCCACAGGAAATCGCAGCGTGCCGGGCCCTTCGGCAAAGCCTCAGGGTAAACTGAAGCCCGGCGCTACATCTTTTCCCGCCGCTGTGCTAGCATCGTGCGTACACCTTTCTGATGGATTTTTCGCTCAGCGACGACCAGAAACTGATCCGGGACACGGTGCGCCAGTTCATGGAAGCGGAACTGCGCCCGAAGACGCGCCAGTACGACCGCGAAGAAAAGTTTCCCGCCGCGGAAATTCGCCGGCTCGGCGAACTCGGCTGCTGCGGGATGCTCGTGCCCGAGGAGTGGGGCGGCGCTGGCCTGGACATGATTTCTTACGCGCTCATGCTCGAAGAAGTCGCGCGGGTGGACGCGGCGACCGCAGTGACGCTGAGCGTGACGAACTCCGTGGCCGGCATGCCGTTGTGGATGCATGGCAGCGAACCGCAGAAGCGGCGCTACCTGCGGCGGTTGGCGGCCGGAGAGATGCTCGGCGCATTCTGCCTGACCGAGCCGCAGGCGGGTTCCGATGCGGCGGGGATTCAGGCGCGCGCGACGCGGGATGGAAACGTCTACAAGCTGAACGGTACGAAGACCTGGGTCAGCAACGGCGGCGTTGCGGGGCTGTATCTGGTGTTTGCAAAGACCGATCCCGACGCCGGCGCGCGCGGCGTGACCGCGTTTCTGGTCGAGCCGGAGTTTCCCGGGTTCCGCGTGGCGCGCTATGAAGATAAGATGGGGCTTCGCGCGTCGCGCACCGCGGAAGTGGTGCTCAACGATTGCCAAGTGCCGGCGGAAAATCGTCTGGGCGACGAGGGGCAGGGGCTGAAGATTGCGCTTGAGGCGCTCGATGGAGGGCGTGTGGGAGTCGCCGCGCAGGCGCTGGGTCTCGCGCAAGGCGCCATGGAAGAGGCTGTGCGTTACGCCAAGCAGCGCCGTGCGTTTGGGAAAAACATCAGCGAGTTTCAGGCCGTTCAGTGGATGATTGCCGATATGCAGACGGAAATCGAAGCGGCGCGCGGGCTGGTGTACTACGCGGCGTGGCTGCGCGAAAAGAATCATCCGCGCGCGGGCGCGCATGCTTCGCGGGCGAAGCTCTACGCCAGCGAGATGGTCAACCGCGTGGTGTATAAAGCCGTGCAGGTGCACGGCAGCGCCGGGTATTCGCGCGAATCGGATGTCGAGCGCATGTACCGCGACGCGCGCGTGATTACCATTTACGAGGGCACCAGCGAAATCCAGCGGATGGTGATTGCGCGGGATTTGCTGGCGCAGGCGGGGCCGGGAAAGGTGCGCGAGCCGGCCATGCAGGAAGCCGCGACCACGCAGGGGGGCAGATAGTGCCCGGCGCTCGGAAAAGAGTGCTGAGCGGCATGCGGCCCACCGGCCGGCTCCACATCGGGAATTATTTCGGAGCTCTCCAGAACTGGGTCAAGCTCCAGAACGATCCTCAGAACGAATGCTTCTACTTTATTGCCGATTGGCACTCGCTCACGTCGGACTATGCCGATACGTCGGGGATTGCAGAGAACACCGTTCAAGTGGCCATCGATTTTTTGGCGGGCGGACTTGATCCTGCCAAGTCCACGATCTTCCTGCAATCGCTGGTGCCGGAACACGCCGAGCTGAATTTGCTCCTCTCGATGGTCACGCCGCTCGGCTGGCTCGAGCGCGTGC
Source organism: Candidatus Acidiferrales bacterium (assembly GCA_036390175.1). GTDB lineage: Bacteria > Acidobacteriota > Terriglobia > Acidiferrales > UBA7541 > DASQHY01. The sequence goes on from DASWCG010000259.1 coordinate 18,024, forward strand.
CCACGTACAAAGAAGCGCTCGCGAACGTCAAGGACAAGGACCTCCATACCTACGGCTTCCTGGGTTATCCGGTTTTGCAGTGCGGCGACATTGTTATGTACGGTGAACAAGGCGTGCCGTTATATGTGCCGGTGGGGGAAGATCAAGTTTCGCACGTAGAATTGAGTCGAGAAATTGTACGGCGCTTCAATACATATTTTGGGCTCATCATCAATGAGGATTTATTCAAAAAAGAAAACTTAAGCTCGCTTTTTGCAGCGTCCTCTTATATTGATTTGCCAATCCCTTCGGACGAGAGTTTCGATACGTCCTATCTGCGGACCCAATTCGCTAGGAAGATTGCGGAAATTGGATACCCAAACTTCGTCGAGAAGGTAAAGTCTGGTCACTCTAAAGGCGTGTTTAGAGGAATCGAGGCGATTTATGGTGACGAATTCCGTCCTAAATTGTCAGACGCTACGTTGAAATACTTTGGGTGGCACGATCGGCTTAGGGAGCCGGAGGTGATGCTGACGCAGACGCCGAGGATACCGGGGACGGACGGGCGGAAGATGTCGAAGAGCTATAAGAATGACATCACGCTAAGCGAAAGTGACGAGAATATTCGGGCAAAGACGAAGGTGATGATAACCGATCCGGCGCGGAAGCGCCGCGAGAACCCGGGGAACCCCGATATTTGTCCGGTGTATGACTGGCACAAATTGTTTTCGCCGCAGCAGACACTCGAATGGGCTGCGCACGGCTGCCGCACGGCGGGGATTGGCTGCATCGAGTGCAAGTCCGCGATGGCGGACAATCTGATCAAGTGGATTACGCCTCTGCGGGAGCGACGGGTCTATTACGAGAGCAAGACAACGCTCGTGCGAAAGCTTATCCGAGACGGGTCCGTGAAAGCGCGAAGGGTTGCACAGGAAACTATGAAACTAGTTCGTGACGCAGTGTTCGGGAAAAACCGGATTTTGCGGAGACCGATTGCTCGAAGGCCGGAGAAGAAGCGCAAAAAGACCAGCAGCGAAATCGAGTCCTTGCCACTCCGCGGCCGTCGGCGCATTACTTTCAGTGACGAATAGGTAGAGAGAGAAACGAATGGCGACGCCCTACAAAATCCAGATTCCCATGTACGAGGGGCCGCTCGACCTCCTGCTGGACTTGATCCGCAAGCAGGAGATGGACATCCACAACATCCCCATCGCCAAAATCACCGGGCAATACCTGGAATACCTGCACAAGCTGGACGAGCTGGACATTGATGTCTCGGCCGATTTCATCTACATGGCGGCGACGCTGATCTACATCAAATCGAAGATGCTGTTGCCGCCCGACCCGCTGGCGGGCCCGGATGAGCAGCAAGACCCCCGCGCCGAGCTGGTGCACCGGCTGGTGGAGCACGAGAAATTCAAGAACGCCGCGCAATTGCTCTATCAAAAGCAGCAGATCGAAGAGCACGTGTGGTCGAAGCCGGACCGCTCGCTCTATGAGGGCGAAGACGCGGAAGGAGAGATCAGCGTCTCGCTGGTGGACCTGATCAAAGTGTTTCAGGAAGTTCTGGAGCGGCGCAGAGAAGTCGCCAAGATCGAGCTGAGCCACGACCAGTTCACCGTGGCGCAGATGATGGAGCAATTGCGCAAGCAGCTCATCGCCGGCGAAGACGGCGTGCGGCTGGTGGCGTTTTTCGAGGCTTGCGCGTCGCGGCATGCCATGATTGTGGCGTTTCTGGCGGTGCTCGAGATGGTGCGGCTGCAGGCGGTGGTGCTGACGCAGGAGCAATTGTTCGGCGAAATCGTCCTCCGAAAACATAAAATGTTCGACGTGGTCTTTTCCGGGGACATCGCGGGCGAAAGCGCGCCCGGCGAAGATGCGCTCAACAAGATTGACGAGCAATACCAATGAGCATGACACCTGTGGAATTGAAGGCCGCGCTCGAAGCCGCGATTTACGCGGCCGATGAGCCGGCAACCATTGACCAGCTTGCCGGCGCGCTCGGGGAAGAAAAAGTGGCCGTGCGCGCGGCGCTCGATGAGCTGGTGGCCAGCTACGGCTCCGATGAGCGCGGAGTGGAAATCCGCGCCGTGGCCGGGGGCTACAAGATGTACACCAAGCCGCAGCACCACGAAGCCGTGCGGCGGTTCATCAAGAGTCTGCGTCCGCCGCTGCGCCTGACGATGCCCGCGTTGGAGACCCTGGCCGTCATCGCTTACAAGCAGCCGGCGACCGGTCCTGAAATCCAGGAGATTCGCGGCGTGAATTGCGCCGGAGTGCTCAAGACGCTGCTCGAGAAACGGCTGATTGTGACGGCGGGACGCAAGGAAGTGATCGGCCGGCCGATTCTGTACCGCACGTCCAAGGATTTTCTGATGCGCTTTGGCTTGAGCGACGTTGACGAACTGCCGAGCTTGAAGGAGTTCGAGGCGCTGGCGCGCGAAGCGCTGGGCGCGGACGAGGGCATTGCCCCGATTGTGCCCGAGGCCGCTTCACAGGGAGAGTCGGCGTCCGCTCCGGGAGCGTCGCAAGAGGCGCCATCGAGCGGCGAACCCGGCGGCTCGGAAGTGAAGGCGGCCGCGGCAGCCGCAAACCGTGAAACGGCTGGGAGGGGCAGCGCATCCTAGAACCGCGCGCCGCTGCAGCACAGGGGTGGACGCCTTTCCTACAAGGAACGCCATGCTGGAACGACTGCAAAAGATTATTTCGCGCGCGGGCATTGCTTCCCGGCGCCACGCCGAGCAGCTCATCCTGAGCGGACAGGTGCGCGTGAACGGGCAGGTGATTACCGAACTCGGCAGCAAAGCCGACCTCGAAACCGACCGCATCGAAGCTGCAGGGAAGCGCGTTGCCGCGCAGGATGAAAAAGTGGTTCTGCTTCTGCACAAACCCCCGCAAGTTGTCTCGACGATGGCCGACCCGGAAGGCCGGAAGACGCTGCGGAATTTTTTGCGCGGCTTGCCCGAGCGGGTGTATCCGGTGGGGCGGCTGGATTACGCCGCTTCCGGCCTGGTGCTGCTGACCAACGACGGCGCGCTCGCGAACCGTTTGCTGAAGGCGGCTCACACGATTCCGCAAACGTATTGGATCAAGGTGAAGGGCCGGCTGGATGAAGCGTTGCTGTCCCGCGCCAAGCGGGAAGCGGGCGCGGAGCTTCGCCCGCTGAAGCAGCCCACGGCTTCCCGCGGACGGGCGGCGAATTTCTGGTACGAGGCGGTCTGGAGCCAAGCGCGCCGCGACCGTTTGCGGCGATGGCTGGCGGTCCAGGGTCATCCGGTGGAAAAGATGCGGCGCGTGCGGCTCGGCCCGCTCGAAGTGGAGTCTTTGCCCGAAGGAAGATACCGCCGGCTCAGCGAACAAGAGGCCGGCGAACTGGAGACTTACTTGATCCGCATGGACTCCCGGAAACAGGGGCGGGGAATGGGCCGCTCCGCTGTCCCTGCGGCCAAATCCGCGAAAGGGCGATTTCGTCCTGCCCGCGCGGGCCGCGAAATCAAAAGGTTCTGATGCGAATGCGGAAACCGATCCATGAACTTGTTCCCGAGTATTTCCACGACCTTCCCGTTTATATTCCCGGCAAGCCCATTGAAGAGGTCGAACGCGAGCTGAAAATTCGGGCCGTGAAGCTCGCTTCGAACGAAAACCCGCTGGGTCCCTCGCCGCTGGCCGTCGAAGCCATCAAGCGCGCCCTTGCCGATTCGAACCGCTATCCCGACGGGGGCTCCTTTCTGCTGCACGAAAAACTTTCCGAGCGCCACAAGATGCCGCCGGAGAATATTTTCATCGGCCTGGGCTCCAGCGAGCTGATTGATCTCGCGGCGCGGGCCTTGCTTCGCCCGGGGCTCGAGGGCATCACCTCGCACGGCTCGTTTGCGCTGTTTCGGATTTCCATCCGCGCCTCGGGCGCGAAGCTGATTGAAACCCCGCTGAAGGATTACACCTTCGATCTCGGCGCCATGGGGCGGGCGATCACCGCGGACACGCGCGTGATTTACATCGCCAACCCGAACAACCCCACGGGCACGATGTTCAACGCGGACGCGTTCGATGCTTTCCTCGAAAAAGTGCCGGACCACGTGCTGGTGGTGCTCGATGAGGCCTACTGCGATTACGTGGAGCGCACCGATTATTCGCGCTCGCTCGAGCGCGTCCGCCAAGGGCACAACCTTCTGGTGCTGCGAACGTTTTCCAAGGTGCACGGGCTGGCCGGGCTCCGTCTGGGATACGGAATCGGTCCGGCGAAATTTTTGGCGGAGGTGAACAAACTGCGCACGCCGTTCAACACTTCCAATCTGGCGCAGGCGGCTGCGCTCGCGGCGCTGGATGATTATGAGCACGTGCGCCGTTCCATCCGCTCCAACCGCGAAGGACTCCAGCAAATGCAGGCGGGCCTGGCGGCGCTGGATGTCCAGGCCATCCCCTCGTTTGCCAATTTCGTTTTGGTGGAGCTGGGGACCGATGCCAACCCGGTTTCCGAGGAACTCCTGAAACTCGGCGTAATCGTGCGGCCCATGCGCTGGATGCGCTTCCCCAATGCGATCCGCGTGACCGTGGGGACGCGCGAGGAGAACGAGAAATTTCTCCGCGCCATGGCGCAAATCCGGGCGAGCGTCACCCCGGCGCCGGGATCCTTGCCGCGGTGACGGCTGTGATTCCCCCTGGTTCATCTGCCGGGCCCGATGCGATCGCCGAACTCCTGCGCGCTTCCCGCGTGATTGCCGTTGTCGGTTTGTCGTCGAAACGCGCGCGGCCGAGCTTTGGAGTCGCACAATATTTGCAAAGCGCGGGTTATCGGATTATTCCGGTGAACCCCAACGAATCGGAAGTGCTCGGCGAGAAAGCCTACGCGAAGCTGGAAGACGTCCCGGGAAAAATCGACATCGTGGATATTTTCCGCCGCCCGGAGGAAGTGCCGCCGGTTGTCGAGAGCGCCATTCGCGCCGGGGCAAAGGCGGTGTGGATGCAGGAAGGCGTCGTTCATCCGCAGGCTGCCGAGCGCGCCCGCCAGGCGGGTCTTTTTGTGGCCATGGATGTTTGCATCTTAAAAGAACATCGCAAGCGCTTTCGATAAGCTAAGCAACGTGAGCAAGGAAAGTTCTTGCAGCGGGGCCAGGTGGATGCTCTATTGCCACGGGAAGATGAGGAGGTTCCGTTTTCCCGGTTGAACTACGGCGAGAAACCTGCCATCGGGCGATATCTCGAAATCGCGATAGGTAAGGCCGTGGAGGATCGGAGTGAGGGAAGGCTCGCGCGCCGGCGGTGCAGGGCTCGCCGTTTTCCCCGCCGGAGCCGTCAGCGCAGGCACGTCGAACCACTCCAGGTCGGCGGTCTTGTGTTCCAGCCCCCGCTTCAGCACGATGCGGCGCTCGTCGGGGGTCCACTGATAGACGCCGAAGCCCACGCGGAGGCGCGCCGATCGCTCGGGCGCGGCCACGTCGCGGATCTCCAGCACTTCGTGGTCGAGGTAATAGGCGGCCTTGGCGCCGGAAGGTGACACGGAAAGCCCTCCTGCGAACGATTCCAGCGTAGCCAGCTCATGGCTCGTCTGCTTTGCCAGATCGAGCGATACGAGGTTGGGCGAACCGCTCAGGCTCGAGGCGCGCTCGACGGCGACGGCGGCGCTCTGTTTGGGATTCCAAGCGACCGCCGAAAACGTATGCCCGACAAACAGCCCGTTGAACACCCCGGACACGGGCCGGACGGAATTGATGGAATAGAGAAGCTTCGGCTTGACCGCTTCGGTGAGGTAAACAACCGTGACGCCGTCGCCGAGCCAGGCCGCATTCGTGGCATCGGGAATGTCGCTGTCTCCTCCGTGGATTTTGATTTCTTTTCCGGAATCCTCCAGCAGAAGCGATACCACGCCGTCCTTTGTATTTCCGGCGGAATCGATCATCTGGGTGGTGAGCAATTCGGCGATCAGCTTCGAGCCGTCGGGTGACCAGCGGAGCGAGCTGACCGTGTAACTGAAAGCGGCCGCGCCCCGAACCAGCCTCTCGCCGTTGACGATTTTTTTGCGTTTGCCGTCCGTGCCAACGACGAAGATGTCGTCGCGCTGCACCTGGAATTGCCGCAAGTTGTACACGTGCCGCGCGCCCAGGGCGATCCGTCCGTCGGAGGCGTAGGCGATGGCGGTGCACTCTTCGTCCACACTGGAAAGCGGCGTCTCTTGCGCGCGGGCGGCGCTCGTCGGGAGAGTTGCGCAGAACACCAGCAAAGTAAGAATTGCCGCGCGGAGAGTTTCCCATCTATTTTTTTGAACCGGGAGGGGCTGGAAGCAAGGAATCATGATTGGACGGTTCCCTTTGTGCGGATCTTTCGTATCTCTTCGAGCCGCTGCCGCATCCGCTGCTCGAAGCCTTGATCGGTCGGATGATAATACACGCGCCCGGCCAGCTTGGGGGGCAGGCAGAGCATGTCGGTGAGTTTTTCCGGGGAATTGTGCGCGTATTGATAGCCTTCTCCGTAGCCGAAATGGGCCATCAGCCCGGTGACCGGATTTCGCAAATGCAGCGGGACCGGCTCAGCCTCAGTGGCTTGCAGATCCATGTACGCCGCGCCGTAGGCCGTGTAGAGCGCGTTGGATTTTGGCGCCAGCGCGAGATACACGGCCGCCTGGGCCAGCGCCAGATTGCCTTCCGGCATGCCCACAAACTCCGCGGCCTCTTTCGCGGCCAGGGTGACGCCGAGCGCGCCGGGGTCGGCCAGGCCGATGTCTTCGCTGGCCATGCGCACCAGCCGCCGCGCAATATACAGCGGGTCTTCGCCCGATTCGAGCATTCGGGCCAGCCAGTATAGCGTGGCGTCGGGGTCGGAATTGCGCACGGATTTGTGCAGCGCTGAGATCAGGTTGTAGTGTTCTTCGCCGGCTTTGTCGTAGCGCAGGATCTTGCGTTGCAAGACGTCTTCGACAAGCTCCCGGGTGATGGCGCGGCGCCCCGCGGCATCCGCCTTGAGCCCATGCACCGCGGCTTCGAGCGTGTTGTAGGCGGCGCGCGCGTCGCCGTCGGCATACGTGGCGATGCGGCCGAGCGTCTCTTCGCTGACTTCGATGTTCTCCTTGCCGAGCCCTCGCTCCGCATCCGTCAGCGCTCGCCGCAAAAGCGCGGCGAGCTGGTCTGCGCTTAACGGCGCGAGGATGTAGACTTTTGTGCGCGACAACAGCGGCGCGATCACTTCGAAGGAAGGGTTCTCGGTGGTGGCGCCGATGAGGATGATGTTTCCGGCCTCCACGTGCGGGAGGAAGGCGTCCTGCTGCGCCTTGTTGAACCGGTGCACTTCATCCACGAAGACCATGGTGCGATATCCGGCGCGGCGGGCGCGCTCCGCTTCGGCCATCACTTGCTTGATTTCCTTGATGCCGGCAAGCACGGCGGTAAAGGGCACAAACTCGGAGCGGGTCATCCGCGCGATGAGCCGCGCCAGCGTGGTCTTTCCGCAGCCGGGCGGTCCCCAGAAGATCATCGAGCCGACCTCATCGCGCTCGATCTGTACGCGCAATGGTTTTCCCGGGCCGAGGAGCTTTTCCTGGCCGATCAATTCGTCGAGCGTGCGCGGACGCATGCGCTCGGCGAGCGGCTGGCTGCCATCGAACGGAGTCTCCCGGGGCTCGATGTGATGGAAGAGGCTCACGGCGCCCTCCGCTGACGCGCGGCTTCATAAAGCAGTACCGCCGCGGCAGCCGCGGCGTTCAGCGATTCTACCGGTTCGGCGACCGGGATGCGCAGCAACGCATCCGCCGATCCCTCAATTTCTTCCGGCAGGCCGCCGCCTTCATTGCCAATCAGGAGCGCCACGGGGTCCTTCCAGTTTATTTCCCAGGGCGAAAAAACGGGTGGCGTGCCTCCGGGCCGGCGGCTCGAAGTGGCGGCCATAATTTTCACGCCGGCAAGGCGAAGCTGCGTGAGCACAATCGAGATGCCCACGCCGTGAAGGATCGGCAGGCGAAGCGCGGAGCCCGCGGAGGCTCGAAGCGCTTTCGGCGAATGCGGATTGGCGGTCCCGGAAGTTCCGGAAGCACAGGTGGCCACGGCGGTGGCGCCGAACGCTTCGCCGGTCCGGAGAATGGTGCCGACGTTGCCCGGGTCCTGCACGCCTACGAGAACGACAATCAGGAGCGCGCCAGCCGCCGGACTGCGCACAATATCGTCGAACGATGCCGCGCGAGGAGCCACCAGCGCCGCCACCCCCTGCGGAGTCTCGGTGTCGGCTACCCCGGCGAACAAGCGGTCGGTGGTGCGGAGAACTCGAAGGCCGGCGCGGCGCTGCTCCTGCAAGTAAGGGCGAAGGCGCTCCAAGTGCCTTTCGCCGGAAGCACTGACCAGCAGCGCTTCGACGTGCAACCCGGAGCGCAAGGCCTCCTCGACCAGCCGCGCGCCTTCCACGCCAATGAGGCCGCGCGAAGTCGCGAGCCCGCCGCGCAGGGCCAGACGGAATTCCTTCAGCCATTGGTTCTCGCGGCTGGCAATCAGCTCGCCTTTTGCGGGAGCGGCGCCTGCGGATTGTCTCGCGGCGGTCATGGCCAGAAGCCTAACAAACGCTTTAGCAGGGGTAAAGGGTGACGCCTTGCGTGGCCTTCACAGGCTGTGGTAGGGTGCGGCCATTGCGGTGATCCCGGTGTTGCGGGAGGGGCGCAATCGGGACGGGCCTTGCAGGGTGCCGCCGATCGCCCGCCAGCTCCGCCCCTTGGGGCGCGTAAATTCTGTAGGGTGCGCTCCAGCCGGGCCCCAAAGGCGCAAACACTTTGCCGGCTGAACTGCTGAGGATTTCAGCGGAAACCCCCGAGCGCGATGTCCTCCGCTACGCGGCGGAATTGATCGCGCAGGGGCGCGTCGTCGGCATTCCCACCGACACCTACTACGGCCTCGCGGCCGATCCCTTTAATCTCGCAGCCGTCGAGGAAATTTACCGCGTGAAGGGGCGCCCGGAAACGCGGGCGCTTCCCATCCTGGTGAATTCCATCGCGCAGGCCGTAGTGCTCGCGCGCGAATTGCCGGAGTATTTCTTGCCGCTCGCCAAAAAATTCTGGCCCGGCGCGCTCACACTTCTTGTGGATGCTTCGAACCGCGTTCCGCTCAAGGTCACCGCGCACACCGGGCGCGTGGCCTTGCGTTGGCCGAAGTCCGCAGTGGCCTCTCAGCTCATCGAGCAGCTCGGCTCACCCATTACCGGGACAAGCGCGAATATTTCCGGCTTTCCCGCGTGCTCCAACGCAGAGCAGCTCCTCAAACAACTGGGCGACCGCCTGCCCCTGGTGCTCGATTCGGGAGAGACGGGCGCCTCGCTGGCCTCGACCATCGTGGATCTTCAAGACGACCAGTGGCGCATCGTCCGCGAGGGGGCCCTCAGCGTGGCAGAGATTGAGGCTGCGCTTTCCCCCTAGTGTGTCGTGGACCACCCGATTTTTGTCAGAAAATCGTAGTCACCGGTGGGTGACAGCTCCACGGGGCCGAGTCCCCGCCGGTGCACGGAAACATTGTCGGTAAACCACAGGTTCAGGTAGGGAAGATCCTCGGCGACGATTTTTTGCACCCGGCTGCACAGCCGTTTGCGCTTTTCAGGGTCACCCTCGACGCGCATGGCGTCGAGCAGCGCATCGATTTGCGCGTTGCGGTAGTGGCCGCGATTCGCACCCTCCGGGGGGATCTTCTTGGAGTCGAAGACATATTCGAAGAAGTCCGGGTCGTTGTTGGCGCCTACCCAGCGCAGCGTGCAAAGCTGAAAATTTCCCCGCGTGACGTCGGCAAACAGCGTGGCGAACTCCAGCGGCCGCAGCTCGAGTTGCACGCCGACGCGCCGCCATTGATCCTGCAGCGCCGCTCCGAGCAGGCGGCTGGATTCCTCCGTGGAGGTTTTCAGCGCAACCTTCAGACGGGTTCCTCCCGCCTGCCGCGGGAAGCCGGCGGCATCGAGCAACTGTTCGGCGCGTTTCGGGTCGTAGGGATATTGTGGAACATCCGGCTCGTAGGCCCAATGATTCGGCGGAAGCAAGCCGCTGGCCAGGCGCGCCTGGCCGCGCAAAAGATACTGGATGAGTGTTCCGCGGTCGGTGGCGTAGGCCAGCGCCTGGCGCACTTCGCGCTTGGAGAGCGCGGGGTCATCGAGATTGATTCCGATGTAGGCGTAAATCGTTCCGGGCTGCTCGGTGACCTCCAGGTCGGGTTGGCGCGCCAGCACGGGCACCATGTCCGGCGTGAGCGAAGTCGTCTCGATGTCGGCCGTGCCCTTGCGCAGTTCGAGCGCGCGCACCGTCGCTTCCGGGACGACGCGAAATCGCACGCGCTGGATTCGCGGCGCCCCGCGGAAGTAATCGGGGTTCCGCTCCAGCACGACCTCTTCATCCTGCTTGGCCGTGACAAACCGGAAAGGCCCGGTGCCCACCGGCGCGCTGGCGAAATCCGCGCCCGAACCCTGCGGTACGATTCCCACTCCCGGGCGGGTCAGGTTCACCAGAAACGAAGCATAAGGTTCTTTCAGACGGAAGATCACCGTTGCATCATCCGGCGTTTCGATGGAAGACACCATGCGAAAAGACCCGCGCTTGGGCGTCTTGAGCGAGCCGTTCAGCATGCTGTCGAACGTGTACTTGACGTCCGCGGAGGTCAGCGGGCGGCCATCGTGGAAATGCACGCCGCGCCGCAGATGAAAGATATAGGTAAGCGCGTCGGGTGTGTCCCAACTTTCGGCGAGGTCGCCGCGGGGATTCATTTGTGCGTCACGCTCGATGAGGCTGTCGCAGATGAGCCCGGCGATGCGCTGCGATTGCGTGTCTGTGCCGATTCGCGGGTCCAGATTTGCCGGCATGGTCTCGATGACGAATGTGACCGTCGAAGGATCGTGAGGCTTTTGGCGAACACAGGCGGCACACAGGGCTAGAAGAAAGACCGCGACGCATGTCGTAAAGAGGGAGCTGTACCGCTTCGCGCGGATGCCGGCACGGTGAGCGCCACCGTTAGTTTGGAGGGGCATAGCAGATCTTCCCGAGTATCGCGGGACGGTTGGCGCCCGTTGCGTTGGGCAAGTTCGAGGGACGTCCGTGATAGGTTTCATACGCAAGGATAGCGAATGCAAATGCTTCCTTGGCATCCTCCGGAACGCCTAGTGCCGAGGACGGGATAACGTCAATGCCGGGGAGCGCCGCGGCAATCTGCGCCATCACCAGCGGATTGTGAACCCCCCCGCCGGAAACTATCAACTGATCGATGGCGGTCTTCGGGAGCACCCAGCGGTGCATCGCGTCCACAACCGCGAGCGCCGTAAAAAGGGTCGCCGTGCACACCAGGTCAGCCGGATGCGCTTTTTCTTTTCTCCCCAGGGCCATCAGCTTTTCTACAAAGGCAGCCCCGTACTGCTCGCGGCCCGCCGATTTTGGTGGGCGCCGGCGCAGGTAGGGATCGCGCAGCAAGGCGTTGAGGAGTCGCGGCAAAGCGCGGCCACGCCGGGCCATCTGCGCGTCACGGTCGTAGGATAGTCTTCCGCGAGTGAAATGTTTCAGGAGGGCATCAATCACCATGTTGCCCGGCCCGGTATCGAACGCGAATACTTTGTCGGGCTTCGCCCCGCGAGGAATGACGGTGACGTTCCCGATGCCGCCGAGATTGAGCGCCACGCGTCCCCGCCTTTTATCCCGGTACAACAGGTAGTCCACAAACGGCACCAGCGGCGCGCCCTGCCCGCCAATGGCGACATCCGCGGGTCGAAAATCTCCGACGGTGGTAATTCCCGTCCGCACGGCGATCGCGGAGGGCTCGCCGACTTGCATCGTGGAGGCGATTCGCGCTCCCAGATACTGGCTTGCGCGGCCCTGGTGGTAAATCGTTTGTCCGTGGGACCCGATCAGCGCAATCCGCCGCAAGGGAACTCCAAAGGTGCGGCAGGCTTTCAGGGCCGCTTGCGCGAAAAGTTCGCCCAGCCGGAAATTCAATTGGCTGATCTCGCCCGTTGTCGTCGGGGCGCCTTCAGCCACCCGCAAGACAGCGGCGCGAATTTCGCGCGGGAAGGGAAGTGAAACAAAGTTCTCAAGCTTAGCGCGGATTCGTGGCGCCGCTCCCGCAATCTTCGCCAGCGCCACGTCAATTCCGTCGGCGGAAGTCCCCGACATCAGACCGAGGACGAGCATCGAGCGCGCGCTCATGAAATCTGTTTCTTCAACTCGGCCAGCAAGTTGAGCGCCTCGACGGGTTTCAATT
>DASWCG010000260.1:0-15295 GCA_036390175.1 Candidatus Acidiferrales bacterium
GGCCGCAGCGTCATTGACCTTCTGGCCAACGCGGCGGGCGTCAAACTCGTGGCCCTGTTCAACCCCGAGCATGGCCTTTACGGCCGCGCCGACGAAAAAGTGGAATCAAGCAGCCTCGACGTGAAAACGAAGAAGGGCTCCATCCAACTGCCTGTCCACAGCCTGTTTGGCGACACGCGGCGGCCCACGCCGGAAATGCTCCAGGGAATCGACGCCCTGGTCTTCGACATTCAGGACGCGGGCGTGCGCTTCTACACCTACACGACCACGATGGGCTACGCCATGGAAGAAGCCGCAAAGCTCGGCATCGCATTCTATGTGCTCGACCGGCCGAATCTGCTCGGCGGAGAAATTGTCGAAGGACCTCTGCTGGACCGCGACCGCCTCGACTTTGTAGGTTACTTCCCCATGCCGGTGCGTTATGCCATGACCATCGGCGAACTGGCGCGCATGTTCAACGTGGAAAACAAAATCGGCTGCGACCTTCACGTTATCCCCATGAAAGGCTGGAAGCGGCAATACTTTTACGCCGATACCGGGTTGAAGTGGATCCCTCCCTCGCCGAGTCTGCGCACCCTGCGCGGAACTTTCCTGTATCCCGGTTTGGAAATTCTCCAGAATGCCGGCGTATCGGTAGGCCGCGGTACTCCGGCGCCCTTCGAGGAATTCGGCGCTCCCTGGATCCTCGGCGGCGAGCTGGCCGCCGAATTGAATCGCCGGGGCATTCCGGGAGTCCGTTTTCGAGCGGCAAAATTCACGCCCGAAAGCGGTTTGTACCAAGGGAACCTGTGCGAAGGAACCGCGGTGGAAATCACCGATGGCAACGCCGTGCGCTCCACGCGCATGGGTCTGGAGATCGCCGCGGCATTGCAAAAACTCTATCCTGATAAATTCTCCGTCGAAAAAATCCTTCCCCTGTTGGGCCATGCCGCCACAATCGAAAAGCTGAAAAACCATGTGTCGCCGGCGGATATTATTTCCGGATGGGCCGTGGACCTGGTCGCCTTCCAAAGGGTTCGCTCCAAGTACCTTCTCTATCATTGAAGCCGCGCTGCAAATGGTGAAGGCCATGCTAAAGTAAGGGGCGTGCGTATCGTCTCGCTATTGCCTTCGGCGACGGAAATCTTGTTCGCGCTGGGCCTGGGCGACCACGTCTGCGGAATCACCCACGAATGCGATTTCCCGGCCGGCGCGCGCTCGAAGCGCGTCGTCGTGCGCTCCAAGCTCCCGCGCGGTCTTGCCCCGGCGGAGGTGGACCGTCTGGTCAGCGAATACATCGGGCGCGGCGAGAGCCTCTACGCCGTGGATGCGGAGGCGCTCCTCGAGATTGCTCCCGACGTTATCGTGACGCAGGATCTGTGTCACGTCTGTGCAGCTTCTCCCGGCGATCTTGGCGCCGCGCTCGGCCGCTTGCCGCGCATGCCGCAGGTCATTTCTCTCAACCCGCACACCATGACGGATGTCTGGCGCGACATTCTCACTGTGGGTGACGCCGCGGGCCGCGGTGCCGAAGCGCGCCTGCTGGTCGCGCAACTCGAGGAACGCGTGGCCGCTGTCGAGCGCTCGGTTGCCGGAATCAGTCGCCGCCCGCGCGTCGCATGTCTTGAGTGGCTCGACCCGTTTTATTGCGGCGGGCACTGGGTCCCGGAAATGGTGGCTCGCGCCGGCGGCCAAGACGTTCTCGGATGTTTGGGCAAGCCGTCGTTCCGCATCACCGCAGAGCAGATTCTGGCCGCGCAGCCCGAAGTGGTCTTCGCCATGCCCTGCGGCTATCGCGCCGATCAAGCGGCTGCGGAGTATTCCCGCATGCAGTTCCCCGATGGATGGAATGAACTGCCCGCCGTTCGTGATGCCCGCGTTTTTGCCATGAACGCCTCCGGCTACTTTTCCCGGCCGGGGCCGCGCCTCGCCGACGGCATCGAAATCCTTTCTGCGGTTATTCACCCCGCTCTTGCCACGGCGCCCATCCCTGCCGGAGCAATTCTGCGAATCGCCGAGATGAGCCATCGGGCGGCAGTTCTTTAGCTTGAGTTTGAATCAGGCAGGTCTCGAGTCCGGGGCGGCCTTCGCCCGCCAGTGACGGTAGAAAAACAACCCCGACAAAATCAGGAGCAGGCCGATGGACGAACGCACCGGGCGTTCCAGCCAGATGTTGACCGTGAGCGCGAGCGCGCTCACCACGAACAGCCCCGGCACAATCGGATAACCCCACGTGCGGAACGCCCGCGGCATGTCCGGCTGGGTCCGCCGCAGCCGGAACATCGCCACTACGGAAAGCGCGTAAAAAATCCATGCGGCAAAAATGTAGAGTGAAGTCAGCTCCTCGAACGTTCCCGTCAGCGCCATTACACTCGCCAGGGTCCCCTGAAACACCAACGCCCCGCTCGGCGTCCGGAACTTGGGGTGCACGATTGCCGTGACGCGGAAAAACAGCCCGTCGCGGCCCATCGCGTACGGCACGCGCGCTCCGCTCAGCACCGAGGAATTGAGCGTGCCCAGCGCCGAGATCACCATCGCCAGCGTGATCCAGAACGCCGCGCCGTGTCCCGCAAAGCTTTCGACCACATCGGAAGCGATGTGCGTGGACGCGGCCACGCTGGCGAAGGGAAGCGCATAAAAGCAGACCCCGCTGAAAAGAAGAAATACCACGGCCACGAAGATCGTTCCGCCCACCAGTGCGATCGGAAAATTCTTCTGGGGATTCTGAATCTCGGAGCCGACGCGGTTCAGGTTCTCCCAGCCGTCATACACCCAAAGCGCGGCGGCCAGGGCGGCGAGAAAACTGGTCAGCGTTCCCGCGCCCGCATGCGCCGGCCAGAACGGATGAAAGTGCGCGCTGCTTCCGTGGCCCAGCCAGAATCCCGCCGCGACGATCGAAAGCACCGCGGCGATTTTCAAAAACGTGAGTGCGACCTGCACCTGCCCGCCCAGACGCACGCCGAGATAATTGATGAACGTAAAGAGGATGATGGCCGCCACGGCCGCCGGCTGCGCCCACGTAAACACAAACTCGTAAGGCTTGTGCCCGAAAGGTGGCGTGATATGCCAGATGAAAATGGGTGCGCCGACGGCCGGAACCAGAAAAGCGGAAAATCGCGCGAACCCCGCTGCGATGGAAGCCGCAGAACTCGATTCGCCGACCGTCGAGTGCGTCCAGCCGAAAAGGAAGCCCCAAACCGGACCGAGGCCTCTCGTCAAGTAGGCATACTGGCCGCCGGCCTCCGGCATTGCGGCGCCGAGTTCCGCGAAGGAGAGCGCTCCAAACAGCGTAAGCACTCCTCCAACGATCCACGCGGCATAGACCACGCTGACCGAGCCGCCCACGGCGGCCATTTCGCCGGGCTTCAGAAAAATCCCTGTCCCGATGATTGTGCCGACAACAATAGCCATCGCCGCCCATCGACCGAGCCCTCGAACAAGCTCAATCCGCTTTTCGCTCATCGGGCGTCTCTAGCCTCTCTCGGATGCGCTCTGTCGGCGTCGTCCTGTCCGAATCCCGCGATGCGGCTGACCACCGCTCCGGCAATGTACGTTGTTCCTGAGCCGATCAGCACGTACCAGGTGTAGGCGACCTCGGTAAGCCTATATACAGCGAGAATCACGGCCAGCCCCGTCACCATTCCGGCGATTGCGCCCCGCGCGGTGGCTCGCCGGTCAATCGTGCCCAGCAAAAATAACCCCAGCAGGCTGCCAAACGGAAGCGAGGCCACGGTCAGTCCGGCTTCGAGCACCGGCCCCCACCTTACCATGCCGAACAACAAGAGCACGACGCCCCACACCAGCGTCATGCGTCGCGATAAACGTAGAAAATTCACGGAGTCGGGTTCCTTCCCGCGAAGCCTTCGAAAATCCAGCACCGTCGAAGCCGCCAGGGAGTTCAGCGATCCGCTTGCATTCGACATGGCCACCGCGAAAATCGCCGCGATCACCAGGCCGGCAAGGCCGTGCGGCATCTCCCGGACGATGAATGTCGGAAAAATGCGGTCGGTTCTTTCTCCGGGGGCAAGCAGTTGCGTGTGCTGGCTGAACACGAAGAGCATTACGCCGATCACCAGGAAGAGCGTGAACTGCACCAGAATAATCACGCCGCTGGCAAGCAACGCCTTCTTGCTGTCGCGTTCCGAGCGCGCGGCCAGCAGGCGCTGCACGATGGTCTGGTCGGTGCCATGGCTCGCCATGGTGAGGAACGTTCCGCCGATGATTCCCGACCAGAAGGTGTACTTCTGCGTTGCGCTGAAGGCGAAGTGGAATACTCGCAGCTTATCGCCGGCGGATGCCGCCACGTGCGCCACCTCCGCCCAGCCGCCCGGGATGCGGTGCAGCAGCAGCCAAAATGCAGCCACCGAGCCCGTGAAATAAAGGATGAGCTGCGCAACGTCGGTCCAGATGACCGCTTTCATCCCGCCCTCGAAAGTGTAAAGGAGCGTCAGAATAATGACGATGAACACAGCCGGGCGTTCCGATGTTCCGAGCACCACGCTCGTGACCAGCGCGATGGCGGCGATGCGCACCCCCTCGGCTAGCGCGCGCGTCACCAGAAACGTGCAGGCGGCTACCGAGCGCATCTTTGCCCCGAACCTTTTTTCGATGAGCTGATACGCTGTGTAAAAGTCGCCGCGAAAGTAGTGCGGAAGAAACAAGAGCGTGATGACGATTCGCCCCACGAGGTAGCCGAAGACCAGTTGGAGAAACCCGAGGTCCCCGCTGTATGCCAGCGCAGGCGTCCCGATGATTGTCAGCGTCGAAGTTTCCGTGGCTACGATGGAGAAAGCCAGCGCCCACCACGGCGCCGTGCGTCCCCCCAAGAAATAGTCGCTGATGTTTTGCTGGCCCCGGCGGAAGTGAATGCCGAACAGCGTGATCCCTATCAGGTAAACCGCGACGATCACAAGGTCGGGAGTGCCGAGGCGCATCATTCCCCCGCGGCCCCGGCCGGGTCGGGGCCGCCGGCCAATCGGTGAAAAGTCGCGCGATGATAGTGGGCGGCTTGCGAGCGCGTCAAGCGCGCTGCTCGCACGCTGCGCGGACAAAGTAACGGCAGGATGCGCACGCCGCGCCGACTTCGGCGAGCGCCCGCCGCCAATCTGTCGTATCCTTATTTGAATGCCCCACGCGCTCGGGTTCGACGGCGGCGGCACCAAGACGGAATGCGTGCTCGTCAACGCCGGCGGGGAAGTGACTTCGCGAAGTCTTTCCGGTCCTTCGAATCCGTTACGCATCGGTTTTGACCGGGCTTACGCCGCCCTTGCCAATGCCGCAGCGGCGACACTCGCCGCCGCGCGCTTGAAGCCCAGCGACATCTCCGCCGTCTGCGCCGGACTATCCGGCGCCGGCCGGCCCGGCGTTGCCGAGCGCATGGAAGCCTTCTTCCGCGAATCTTTTCCCAATTCCTTTGTGCGCGTTACCACGGATCTGGAGACAACTCTGGAAGCGGTTGCCGGAGCGGGCGCCGGCGTTGTGCTGATCGCGGGAACGGGCTCTGCCGCCTGCGGCCGGAATGCAACTGGAGAGACTGCCCGCGTCGGCGGGTATGGCCCGTGGATCGGGGATGAAGGCAGCGCTTTCGAAATCGGAAGGCGGGCCGTGGCCATCGTTGGGAGATTCCGCGACCGCGGCGCTCCGGAAACTGCGTTGGCCGGCAAAATCCTTCCTGCTGCCGGGTGCGCCAGCTGGGATGAGCTGATCGAGCGCGTGGCTACAAGTCCCGACGACGTCTTCCCGCGCGTTTTTCCGCAAGTGGTGGAGCTGGCCGCGGACGGCGACGCGGTGGCCCGCCGTCTTCTCCTCGAGGCGGCCTCGGAGCTCGGAGAAATGGCGTCGGCCCTGATCCGCCGATTAAAATTGCAGGACGCGGAATTCCCCCTGGCCAAGTCGGGCGGCGTGTTTGGCCACAGCTCACTGTTGGATGCTCACCTGGACGAGCGCATCCGCGCCGTCGCCCCCCGCGCGCGGATCGCCATGCTGGATGTTCCTCCGGCGGTCGGCGCGGCGCAACTGGCGCTGCGGCTGGCGGCTGAGCGCAACCCGTCGAGTTAGCCGTATGGAAGCCAAGCAGCCCGTAGATTTCGAGCGTGCGCGCAGCGCGTCGGCCGAAGAAATTTCGCTTCTTGTCCACGCTCAGGATCCGGACGTCCTCTTAGGACTTCTCAAGAATCCCCTTCTCAATGAAACGCATCTGTGCCTGCTGCTCGAGCGGAAAGACTTGTCCGGTGATTTGCTCGAATCCATCGCCCGCCGGCGCGAGCTGATCAAAAGTTATCGCGTGAAGAAGGCTCTCGCATTTCATCCTCACATCCCGCGCATGTTTTTCATCCGCCTGGTGCGGGAACTCTATCTGATGGATCTCGTGCAACTCAGCTTGTTGCCGGTGGTCCCCGCCCCGATGAAGCGCCTCGCCGAAGAGGTGCTCATTTCCCGGCTGGCGCAATTGCCTCTGGGACAGAAACTCACCCTCGCGCGGCGCGCTTCGGCGAGAGTCGCCGGAGCATTACTGGCGGAAGGAAACCACCAAGTTGCAAAAGTCGCTCTGGACAACGCCTTTCTCACCGAAGCCCAGGTGTTGAAGGCGCTGTCCCGCGAGAAGTTTCCGCCGGGAGTTGTGCAAACGGTCGCAACCCATCGGAAGTGGTCGCAGGTGTATAACGTGCGCCTGGCGCTCCTGCGCCATCCCGCCACGCCTCTCTCGGTTGTCCTTGCGGTTTTGCCCGATCTTACTGTCGGAGATTTGAAGGAGCTGAGCTCTTCCAAGGTCTTGCCGGAGAATTTGCGGCGCTACGTCGAGCACGAAATCGAGCAACGTATGTCCGCTGCCCGAGACTCCCGCAAGAAAGAGCCTTAGACGGAATCCACAAACTATCTGGCTCTGTTGACATCCTCCGCGCAACAAAGGGTAAATTCTCAAAAGTAGATATCGAGTACTAAAAGATGTGCGTCGTCAGAGAATCGACGGCGCCAGCGCAGCTTCAACTGTAAGGGAAGTTCCATCGTGTACATCGAAGCGCCGTCGAGTTCTCCGCCGAGGCGGGCAGCCGCCCGCCGCCAACCGTTATAGCCTACGGCCCGGTGTCCTTTACTACGGCGTTTGTCACGCCCGTCGGGTTCGTCGAGCCCGTTCCGCCCCCTAACTCAGGGTTGAAAAATGTACAGTTCACATCGACCGTATTCGTCGGTCCCGATTGAATGGGAGCCCTGTTTGTCAGAGAGCAGGCAAAATCGGGTGACGATTGTTCGGGGCTCTTGAAGCCGAATACCTCGAGATGGTAGACGCCTTCCGGATTTTCCTTTGTCAAGAAGGCGCTCACCACGTGCTCAGGTGTGCCGAGGAAATAGAAATACATCGATCCCTGGCAGACTTGCGCGCTTTGGTAAGTCACCGGAGTGCTTGACGGCGACGGTTGGAATGCACACCAGATCCAAAAACCGAACGGCGTGCTGGAGGCAATGCTATTGTTGGTGAGAGTCATGAACGAGCCCGAGGTGCTGAACACAAGTTGCTCAGCATTGTTGGCGGGCGTCGCGGTCATGGCAAGAAACAACAACGATGCCGCGACGATGGTAACTTTCTTAAATGCGGACAGCATACCCTTGTGGGGGACCCGATCTAGCAAAGAGTGAACGAATTGACGCACGTTCATTAGCTCCTCCTGGTGTCTTTGGGATGCGCCGGAACACCCATTGGATGGGAGTGCTAGCGCGTTAGTGGGCGTATCGTACGCCTTTGTATGCTTTGCTTTCAAGGACTCACGGAGGGCCGGCTACCAGCGAATGACCGCAGTGGTGGCGCTCGATGCGGCTTCACTAACAACACTATCTGCGCTGGACCGCTTCCGGCACGGGCGTTCCCAGGATTCGCAGATAGGTCATGAGTTGCGCGCGGTGATGCACTTCGTGCTCGTTGATGCCCATCAGAATGATTCCGATTTTCCGCCGGAAGCCCAGTTTTTCGTGAACGCGCTCTTCATCCCATCGCTCGATGGGGAAGGCCGAGACGGCGGCCAGCGTCTCACGATGGACCCGCTCGAGGCTGGCGAGTTCCTCTTCCAGCGCATGCGGTGCGCCGACCACGGCGCGCAATCCTTCGGGGACGCGCTTCTCGTAATACGCGAAGTTTCCTTCAAGAGCCGCGCGGCGCACACCTTCCTCGGAAACCCACAAATGACGAACCATTTCGCCGATGGTCAGCGCGTCTTTTTCCGGCCGCCAACCCATATGTTCCGGCTGGATCATTCCCACCACCTGGCGAGTGCGAGCACGAATGGCTTCCTTCTGTTTCAGGAAAAAGCTTTGCAGATTCATGAAAGACAGTATAGCGCCACTCATCTTCATTCTGACTTACCGGCAATGGATCACAACCCCAAGGAAGGCATTAAACCGAATCGCAGCTTATCTGCGGTATTCCCGATGTTCCGGTTGTTGGCCCTAAAGCCACAGAACGTCCTTTCGAGATCCTAGCCAAGGAGGATCGGCAAAAGCACACCTAGCCCGAGAGCAAAGAACCATGAGGCCGGGGCAGGTGTGCCTACAGGACGTCTACGACGCTGCTCGCGGGCAGCGATGCGGGGATCGAGAAGCAGCCAGCGATTGTACCGCTGCTCCAGGAAGAGGAAGGTAAAAGCCGTCGCCCCGCCGTAGATCAGATGTCCGATGAGAGACGGCAGCAGCGCGGAAGCGGCGCTTGCTCTCCAGTCGTAAACCCCGGTGAGCAGCAGCGGCAGAAGTGTCAGCGGCCCCACGTACCACCAAATCACGCCAAACAGAAACCCCCAGGGAATGCCGAGTCCCAGGCTCGACGCTTCATCGCGGAATAGAAGCCCGTAAGTCATACCGATCCCCACGCTCACCATGAGATGAAGGAGAAGGCCGCGCGCGCCGCCAAGACCGCTGTCGAGGCCTGCAATCTTGGGCAAAACTCCTGTGGCAGCCATAACGGGGAGTGAAACCAATCCTCCGGCCAGACCAGCCAGGGCGCCCCACCCTATGGAACGCAGAAAATTCAGTCCCACCCCTTCCGGCTCCCGGTTAAGCGGGTCGGATTGAATAAACAACCTCACCCAGATTCGATCCAGGAAGGCGTAGATTGTTCCCAAAATGAATCCATAGAGGATGTAGCCAACCAGCGACCCAAATAGCGCTGTACCCTGGTCTGCGGACCAATCCAGTGGCTCATGTCCAATCACGGGGAAAATCGTTAGCGGGCCGAAGAACCACAAGAAAATCCCGAAGCCCAGCCCCCAGCCCATGCTGGAGCCATAGCCGCGCACATCGCGCTGGAAGAGAATCCCAAAGATGCCACCGATGATCAATGCCACCAGGAAGTGCAATAAGACCGCGTTCGATTGTGGCTGCGGCAGGCCTTCAAGCAGCGGCAGGTACCCTCCTGCATACTCCCAGCCGCTGAATGCTAATCCGCTGATGGTTCCAGCAACCCCACCTGCTACCAAGGCGCGCCCCCAACGAAATCTTCCCTGATCCGCTCTCGGGCGAAGCCCTCCCCGGATTCCCAGCGCCACGCCAACCGGCATTCCCAGGCAGACCAGGTAAGCGACAAGCTGGTCAAATCGCTCCTGAGCATCCTTCAACATATTGATGGGAGCGGTGGAATGTGACCGGAATTGGTCAACCCCTGCAGGTATCACAAACCAAAGGAGCAAAGCCCAGCCCAGGCCCCAGATCAGCCCCGCTCCCGGCGTTGTGGCTCGTTTCGCGAACACCACGCCAAAGACAACCCCGAAGAACCCACCAAGCAGGATACCTTGGGTGAGTGATGCCTCGAGTATTCTGCTTTGCAGCATGCCTCCGAGCGCGCCGATTACGAGTCCGAGCAGCGGCCCCGCCCCGGCATGGACGGATGCCCAATCCGGTTTTTGCTCGGTCAACGAAGGTTGTGTCGGCAAGTCCTTTTCCTAATTCAAATCAATCGTCTGCACAATGTCCCTTGGGAAGAAAAGTTCGACGGTCCAGTCCATCAGCACACGAATCTTCCGCTCCATCCCCGGCAGTTTTGAGAGATAGATGCCGCGCCACATCAGCCAGGCAAGCAAGCCGGAGAAACGGATGGACTTGCTCCGGGCAAACGGCACAGTCAACTCAGCGCAGGCCGTCTGATGGCCGACCACGCACAATGCTCCCAGCGAATTGAAATGAAAATCCGTTGATGGCTTTCCTCTTAACTGCGCGGCGATATTCTTGGCTACGGTGTGCGCTTCGCGAATCGCGAACTGCGCGGTTGGAGGACATGGGTTGCCGCTCTTTGCATCGCGGACTGCGGCGCAATCGCCAAGTGCCCAAACACGCGTGTGTCCCGGAACAGCCAGGGTCGAATCGACTTTCACCGCTCCGCGCGGGTTCCTCTCGAGCGGCAGCGACTGGAGCAAAGGATGGGGTGCGGTCCCGGCGGTCCACACCAGAGTCTGGGCGCGAAGCTCCGTCTCGCTGAGGACCACGACGCCCGGCTTGGCGTCACGTAAACGGGCATTCAAGCGGAACTGCACTCCACGCGCTTCCATCTTTTCCTGCGCATATTCTGCGAGGGACTCGCTCAATTCCGGCAGTATGCGGTCACGTGAATGTACCAGCAGAATGCTCAGCTCGCTTGGATCCAAGTTGGGATAGTCGGTCAGGATCCCGCGGGCAAAGTCGTTGAGCGCGCCGGCAAGTTCGACGCCGGCGAATCCGCCGCCGGCAATTACAAAGGTGAGCAGGGGCTTCCGCAGCGATGCTTCGGGTTCACGGTCGGCCCGCTCGAACATCTCAATGACATGATTGCGGATGCGTATGGCATCCAGCAGGCTTTTGAAGTTAAACGCCAGCTTCTCGACGTTCGGCATTCCCAGGTAGTTCGAGACGGAACCCAGCGCAAGGACAAGATGGTCGTAGGGCACTTCAAGATGCCCGGCAGGAGAGTCTGCGGCCACTCCGGCAACGGCCACCCTGCGGCGCTCAAGATCGATCGTTGTAACGCGGCCGCGGATGAACTCCGTCCGATGCAGGCTGCTGCGCAATGGCGTGCTGATATGGCTTGCTTCCAGAGTGCTGCCGGCCACTTCGGCGAGCATGGGCGTAAAGAGAAGTGCGTTCGTTTCGCTGATAAGTGTGATTGCTGCCGACGGATTCGTGCGAAGCCGTTGTTCGAGACATTCTGCTGTGCTCATGCCCGCGAATCCTCCGCCCAGGATCACGATTCGCTGCCTCGGCTCCGGGGTCGAAGGCGCTTCAGACCGCGGACCAATCGTTTTCTCCGCAAGGTCACTCAAGGCTTGAGTGAAAACGCCCAGCAATGTGCCAAACAGCACCCACCCGACCAGAGCAGGAAAGTGGGCTCTCATCTGCTCGGCGTTCCATTGCGGCCTTTGATCGGACAAAAGCGGAAGTGCGACTACGCTGATCAAGCCCCAAAAGGGTACGCCCAGTGCTCCCGCAGCCATGAGATTGTCAACATAAGCGCGGGGCGTGCGTCCCAGGCTGGCTGCATAGCCTGCCCCGACCACCATTCCTAAAACAATGCTCGATCGCGGATGGCCAAGAGTCAACATCAAGGCGGTGCTGGCAGCAGCTCCCGCCACCATCCCTATCAGTGCTGGTCGCCCGCGGATTGTTTCTTTCTGCTTCAAGAAGAATTCCTAGAGATTTAAGATGAGAGACTATAACTCCGCGCTGCACACGGAGAAACTCGCCTGGCCCTTCGGTGCAGGTCTCAAAGAAGTGCTCTCGCGGTTCTTGACAGTCCGGCGGACGCTGCATAGCATCGTTCAAGTACTCTTGTAGATGCTCGGAAAGGAGTCGTCAGCCGGTCAGAATGGTCACGAACCCCCAGACAGGCCGCCGGGCGGAACGCCGGCACTCTCCGCGCTACCCGCTCGACGCCGAATTGGAAATGGAGTGGGGGTCGGAGACTTTGCGCGGGGAGGTGCGTGACATCAGCGCCGGCGGCATGTTTGTCAGTCTGGCCGATCCTCTCTGGCTCGGCGCGCGGTTTGCGGCGCGGCTGGTGCTGGATGAGCCGCTTCGGATGGAATGCTCGGTTCGCCGCGTTGAGCCCGGGCGCGGAATGGGATTGGTCTTCGCGGTACACGAAGACGAGAGCAAGTCGCGTATCGCATCGCTGCTTGGCTCGCTGGCCGGAAATCCGCGATGACCCGGTGTCTCGATTGCGGATGCGAACGCGAGGGCGACCAGTGTCTCGCCTGCGGGCTGACCACGGCGGCTGCCGAAGTGATGCTGCGGCGCCGCTTGATGCGGCGCACGGCGTGGTTTCTTCTCGGCGCGGTCGTATTCGTTCCTGTCAGCCAGCTTTACCCGCCGCTCGAACTCGACGCCATTTTTATATTCGCGGGCGTGTTGTTCTTCTTCGTGCTTGGGCTCGGCCTCTACATTGAACGGCGCGCGCGCCGCCGGCGCGACGTGGAGCTGCTCAAGCGCATTTACTTCGGATTCATTCCGCTGCCGTGGCTGCTTTCTGGGCTGCTGTTTGTCAACGGGAATTTTGACCGAGCAAAGCCGCGGGAGCATTCCACGGTCGTGGTGGAAAAATTCGACATGCGCGGTCTGGTCCGCGGCAGCCGAAGACTCATCGTGCGGTCGTGGCGCGAGGGCGCGCGGTTCGAGCGCTTGCCGGTGGACCGCGATGACTTCGGCCGGTTCCAGCAGGGCGACGCAATCCTGGTCAAAGTGCAATCCGGATTCGTAGGCATCCCGTGGGTCTATGGCGTTTTCCGGCCCTAGTGCGGCGTGCGCCAACGCGTCCTCCGCGGCGCTTCTTTTCCGTTTCGAGGGGATGAATCGGTGAAACGTATCGTCGTGCTCGGCGGCGGCTTCGGCGGCTTGCAAACCATCTTGGGCCTCGAAAAACAGTTTCACAAGCGGCCCGACGTTGAAATCGTCCTCGTGAACGAGCAGAACTTCTTTCTGTTTACTCCTCTTCTCCCGCAAATCGCTTCGAGCTACATCAATCCGCGGCACATTGTTCAGGCGCTTCGCGACATTCGGGGGCCTCGCCGGTTTCGCTTCCGGCGCGATCAGGCGCGCGCCATTGATCTGGATGCGCGCCGCATCGAACTGACTTCCGGCCTGCTCGACTACGACGCTCTGGCGATCGCCCTGGGAAGCCGCGCGGATTATTTCGGCGTTCCCGGAGCGGCCGAGCATACCTGGGACTTCAAGTCGCTCGAAAACGCCGTGGTGTTCCGCGAGCGCGTCCTCGATGTCCTCGAGCACGCCGACCACACGGAAGATGCGGAGCTTCGGCGCAAGCTGCTGACGTTCGTGGTGGTCGGCGGCGGTTACACCGGCGTCGAGCTCATCAGCGAACTCCACGACTTCATGCATCGCTACGTTGCGGGGCGCTATCGCGGCATTTCTCCTTCGGAGATTCGCCTGGTCATCCTGGAGGGCGCGCCGGAGATTCTCCGCGGCGTGCATCCGAAACTGGCGCGGCATTCGCTGAAGCGGCTCGAGAAACAGGGCGTGGAGATCCGTCTCGGTTCGCACGCCACGCGATGCTTCGCCGATGGCGTGGAGATCAACGGGAAGGAAATCCTTCCCTCGCTGACCGTCGCGTGGACCGCGGGAGTCCGCGCCGTGGAACTCGTCGAGCAGCTTCCCGGTCCGCACGATCGCATCGGACGAGCGATAGTGAACGAGCACTTGCAGCTCGAGGGTCATCCCGAAGTGTTCGTCGTCGGCGATTCGTGCGCGGCGATGACCGCGAAAGACGCGCCGCGCGTCGCGCCGGTGGCCATCGCGCAGGGAAGAATCGCGGCGCGAAACATCGCGCACCGCGAGAGGAACGAGGCGCTCGAAAGTTACCGCTACGTTTCGCAAGGCGTGCTGGTTTCGCTGGGCATGAACCACGCCGTGGTGAGCATCGGCGGAATCCAGTTCAGCGGATATTTCGCGTGGCTGTTCTGGAACGCGGTCCATTTGTACAAATTGGTCGGGTTCAAGAAGCAGATCCAGGTAGCGCTGGACTGGATGCTGGGAGAAATTTTTCCGCGTGATTCCTCGATTGTACGGCGTCCGGTGGGGTGCAAGCTTTGCGGGACGCAGGCCGTGAAGTCCTCGTCTGCAGGTCAGTAGAGCCCGCGCAGATCGGGCCGGTGCGGCAACTGCAATTCGATCAGCCGGCCGCCAGGCTTCAGCTTGAAGCGCAGGCGAAGCGTCATGCCCATGTCTTTGGTTGACCATTCCGAGAGGGCCAGAGGCTTTTCGGGTTTCGCTGTCAGAGGCAGTTCGAGGTCGTCTCCTTTCTTCGCGAGGGTCTTCGGATCAATGTCATAAACAGCTTCCTGTTTTCTGTCCACCAGCAGGTAGCGCTTCCAGAGCTGGACGAGCAGAAGCTGATTCTGCTTGTCTCCGGTATAGACATTCCAGAATTGCGGCGCCTTGCCGTCCACGCTGAGGATGGCCTGGTCGAGCGGCTTCCAGATGATTTTGTCCGCGGCGGCAATTGCCGCGATGGCCAGAGAGAGAAAGATCGCGGCAGCAATTCCAACTAAGGCGGAGCGAGACATTTTCATTTCCTGCATTTCTGAACCGGGCTTTGTTATGTGCGGACCTCGGAGAATGACTTGTCGAGAAGTCTCACAGCTTCGTCCACGTCGGGTTTGCTGATGTTGAGCATGGGCGAGAGGCGGATGACGTTGCCGAAAAGGCCGCCCTTGCCGATGAGCAGGCCGTTGTCGCGGGCGCGTTCGAGCAATTGCGTGGTGGCTTCGGGAGTAGGCTCCTTGGTGTGGCGGTCTTTCACGAGTTCGAGCGCCTGCATCAGGCCCATCCCGCGGACGTCGCCGATGAGCGGATATTTTTCCTTGAGGCCTTCGAGCTTGGCGCGGAAATGGGCGCCGACGGTGTGCGCATTCTCGAGAAGATTCTCTTCTTCAATCACTTGGATGGTGGCGCGCGCGGCGACTGAGGTGACCGGGTTGCCGCCAAACGTGGAAATCGTCAGGCCCTGATAGGAATTGGCCAACTCGTCGGTGGTGATGGTCAACCCGATGGGCACGCCGTTGGCAAGACCCTTGGCGCCGGTGATGATGTCCGGCGTGACTTCCCACTGCTCGATGCCGAACCATTTTTTGCCGGTGCGGCCCCAGGCTGTCTGGACTTCGTCGGCGATGAACAGGCCGCCATACTTTTTTACGATCTTGAACACAATCTTGAAATATTCCGGAGGCGGGGTGATGAATCCGCCGACGCCCTGAATGGGTTCGGCGATAAAAGCGGCAATCGAGCCGCTCGTGCCGGTCTGAATCAGGTTCTCGACGTCGTTGGCGCAAGCCACGCCGCAATCGGGATAGGT
>DASWCG010000261.1:0-1992 GCA_036390175.1 Candidatus Acidiferrales bacterium
GATTGAAAAAAACGCGGTATGAAAAATGCCGCGGAGGAGTACTGATGGTAAGCGTAAAACTAAATTTCATCGGGGAAGTAACGCAAATCGCAGGCGTAGCCGCCGTGGTTGCCGGAGTGGTTTTGAGTCTGCACCACTGGCCCGCCGCTGTCGCTCTGATTGGCGGCGGCGCGGCGTTTTATGTGGGGAAGAAACTGCGCGCGCAGTAGTGCTGGGATGGGGCTCGCTCTGAGAATGTTCAATTCAAGGACAACAGGGAAGAGCCCGCAGTCCTTTAGCGACTGCTATCGAGCGTTCGCCCGGCAAAAGGAATTTCACGAGTCGAAGGCAAAGTACCGGCTTTTTGGCGGCGCGGCAGGTCCTGGAAAAACAAAAGCGCTCCTGTGGGAAGCAATCGGCCAAGCGCGCGAAGTTGCGGGCTGTGACACTCTGCTTCTTCGGCGGACATATCCGGAGCTGGAATCGTCGTTGCTCAGTTACTTCCGGCGGGACGTGCCCCGCGTGATGTACAAGAGTTACAACGCATCGAAGCATATCGTTACCTGGAAAAACGGATCGACCACGCGTTTCGGCTACTGCCGCAACGAGAACGATGTTTATCAATACCAAGGCGCGGAGTTTCTTTTCATCGGCATTGATGAGCTCACGCATTTCACTCTGAAGCAGTGGCAATTCCTCACCTCGCGCAACCGCTGCCCAGCGAAGGTTTACTCTGACGGGAAAAACGCGGGGAAGAGAATCGTGCCTTGCATGGCGGGTGCGACGAACCCGGGAAACATCGGCCACGCCTGGGTCAAGGCGTTGTGGGTGGATCACCAGCCGCCGCCGGGATTCGAGCGCACGGATTTGTACGACGCGCGCGACTACGATTTCATTCGCGCCCGGCTCGACGACAATCCGATCTACGCCAACGACGCGGAATACCGCCGAACTCTCGAAGCGCTGCCGGAGCATTTACGCCGCGCGTTTCTTGACGGCGACTGGAATGTTTTTGCCGGCCAGTATTTCGACATTTTCGATTACGGCAGGCACACCGCGCGACCGGAAGAGTTGCGGATGGAGCCCTGGTGGCCGCGGTGGATTTCGATCGACTGGGGATTTCAGCATCCCAGCGCGGTGTATTGGCATTGCGCCGTTCCGGTGGAAGGCCGGCAGTTCAAAGTGGAAGGCAAAGACGAAACAAGAAGCAAAGATTCTTCATTCAACTTTCAACCTTCAACTTTCAACTCTCGAATCATCACCTACCGCGAATTCGTGCAGAACGGCCTCTCGCCGCGCATGCTGGCGCAGGCCATCGCGGAGCGCAGCGGCCGCGAACGTATCAACGAAGTTTTTCTTTCACCGGACGCCTTCGCGCATCGCACCTCGGAAGCATCCATCGCGGAGCAGCTCGGCGACGTGCTGGTGGCGAATGGTTTGCCCCGGCCCGCGCCAGCCGATGACGACCGCATCGGCGGCTGGCAGTTGATGTACCAGTTGCTCGAATCGAACGCCTGGGTCATCACCGAAAATTGCGCGAAGCTGATCGAATGCATTCCGCAGCTCGTGCGCGACGATCGCCGCCAGGAAGATATTCGCAAGGTGGACGGCGATGATCCCGCCGACGCCGCGCGTTATGGATTGGTCTCCGGCGGAAGGCTCGCCGGTGTTGGGTCGGCCTTTGTGCCGTCCAGGGCGGGGCAGGCCCCGCCCCTACACTCGCCGGTGAACGCGCCGCATTTTGTGACCGGCATGCCGCTCGGCGAACAGATCGCGCGCCAGGTCACCGCGACCGATCAAACTTCCCGCGCCATTCATTACCAGCGCCTCGAAGCCGAAGCGAAAAAGTTCTTTCGCCCGAAGCCGCTCCCGCGCCGCCGTTGAGCATAGCTCTATTCGTCAGCATCAAAGTTCACTTGTCCGGCCGCTGAAGCCATCGCGGCGCCAAGCCGATTTTCTTCTTCTAACGCCTCTGGCGATAGAGAGGCGAAGTAAGCGGCAGTTGCTTCCTCG
>DASWCG010000262.1:0-11798 GCA_036390175.1 Candidatus Acidiferrales bacterium
GGGGCTGCTGCAAAAAGTGAAGAATACGCATGCGGATATTTTCCTGAGCGACGCGCACTTGCAGGATTACATCACCATGCACCGGCAATACTTGCAGAGCGGGATGCACCACCAGATGATCAGCTATGGCGCGCGCGGGCCTGAAGCGGACGCGCGGAAAGCCCTGGGCGACGGCATCGATTATATCTTCGCCGGGATCTGGTGGTCGTCAAAGCTTCCCTATCCGCAGGTGAAAAAGTTCATCGCGGATTATAAGGCGTTCACCGGCCACGAGCCGGACTCCTGGTACCCCGCGCCAGCCTACGATGCGGTGAGGGCCCTGGCGAACTCCATCGAACGTGCCGGAAGCCTCGACAGGAAGGCCATCCGCGACGCGCTGCGAACCGTGGAGCTGAAGGACTCCCTGCTGCCCGGGCAAGTTCTGCGGTTCGGAAAGAACGGGCAGATCGCGACGCCCTTCGTGATTGTGCAGAACAAGCCCGGGGGAGCCGTGGACATCGTGTACCCGAAAGACGCGGCCACCGGTGAGACGATCGCGCCAACCCCGCAGAAATAGGTATGCAAACAGCGCATGACTGCCGTTGATTTCGCAAACCTGCTCATCGCGGCGTTGATGCTCGCCGGCGTTTACGCCGCGATGTCGGTGGGGATGACCATCATCTACGGCGTGATGAAAATTGTGAACCTGGCGCACGCCGGATTTCTGATGCTGGGCGCCTATTTCGTGTATGAGCTGCATGAAAGGATGGGACTGGATCCGCTGCTGGGCGTGGTCCTGGCGTTCCCGGCCTTTTTCTTCCTCGGCACGGGGATTCATTGGCTGCTGGTGCGGCGGCTCCCCCCATCGGACCAGCCGACGCTGGCCTCGCTTTTGCTGCTTTTCGGGCTCTGGCTGGTGCTGCAGAATCTGGGCTACCTGATCTGGCACAATGAGGACCGGGCCATCCTGACGCCCAGAACTTTTTCAACGCTGCAAATCGGGCCCATCATGTTTTCCACGGTGCGGCTGACCGTTTTCGGAGCGGCGGTGGCTTCGCTGGCGGCGCTCGAGTTTGTCCTGCACAAGACGTGGCATGGCCGGGCGGTTCGCGCGCTGATGCAGAACCGCGAGGCGGGAAGGCTTGTGGGCATCAACACGGAAAGGACGGCGCGCTGGGCGTTTGGAGCCGGCGTGGCGTTCACCGGAGCCGCGGGGGGCCTGCTGGCGATGCTCTATTCGTTCAGCCCGTCGTTTGGGGCGCCGTTCCTGCTGCGCGCGTTTGTGGTGATTGTTCTGGGAGGGCTCGAATCATTTTCCGGCGTGGCCATTGGCGCGCTGATTCTGGCGCTGGCGGAGACGTTCAGCATCCTGGTGATCCCGGCCGGCTACCAGCCCGCGATTGCCTATTCGCTGCTGGTCGTGGCGCTGGTTGCCCTTCCCGGCGGTGTTGCGGGCCTTTGGAATAAGAGGCAGCACTGGGCATGAGGGAGCCGGGAACGAGCGGCGTCTCCGGCGCGTACCGGCGCGTGTGGAAAGGCGCGCCGCTGCTGCTTTTTGGAGTGGTCGCCGCGCTTCCGCAGGTTTACAGTGGCGCTTATTTTATCCGGCTTCTCTTCGTCACGCTAGTCTGGCTGACCACCAGCGTGGCCTGGAACATTCTGGGGGGATTTGCGGGACAGGTTTCGTTCGGATTCGCGGTGTTCTACGGGCTGGGCGCATATACCACGGCGCTCTTGCTGAACTGGGGGATGAACCGCGCGAGCTGCCTGCTGCTGGGCGCGTGCGTCGCGGCGGTTGCTTCGCTGTTGATCGGCCTGCCGACGTTCCGGCTGAAGGGGCCGTACTTCGCGATTGCGACCATCGGAGTGAGCGAAGCAGTCCGCGTGGTGATGACCAATCTTCCGTTTACCGGGGGCGCCAGCGGGTACCGCATCATCGAGAAAGGCGCATTCCACCAGCTGGTGCATTTTTACTTTGCCCTGGGGCTGGCGGGAGTGGCCGTGGTTGCTTCGCTGCTCGTGCAGCGATCGAAATTCGGGCTGGCGCTGGTGGCCATTCACGAGGATGAGGAGGCCGCCGCAGACCTCGGCGTGAACCCGTTTCGGGCGAAGCTGCTGGCCCACGCGCTGGGGGCCGCGCTGACGGGAATGGCCGGAGGCGTCTATGCCGGGTACGCCGCGTTCATTTATCCGGGAGGGGTTTTTGCATTCGACATCAGCGTGCACATCCTGTTGATGCCCATCATCGGCGGCGTGGGAACGGTGTGGGGGCCGGTGATCGGCAGTGTGGTGAATGGCGCGGTGCATGAGGAGCTGGTCGCTTCGTTTCCCCAGTTGCACCTGCTACTCTACGGGTCGCTGTTGATCCTGATTATTCTGTTTGAGCCCGGAGGAGTTCTGGGGCTGCTCGGCAAGGCGTCGCGGGTCCTGGCGCGGGCGAGGGGTGCCGGTGGCAGCCATTCTTAGAATCGAGCGGCTGACCAAATACTTTGCGGGGCTTGCGGCCGTGAAGGAAGTGAGCTTCGAGCTGCAAGAAGGCGGGTTGTACGGGCTGATCGGGCCGAATGGGGCAGGGAAAACGACGCTGCTGAGCATTGTCGCGGGCTCGCTCAGGCCAACATCCGGCGCAGTCTTTTTCCAGGGCCGCGACATTACGGGGGCAAAACCTTTTCAAGCGGTTCGCGCGGGAATCGTGCGAACTCATCAGATTCCGCGGCCGTTTGGAGCGCTCTCGGTGCTGGCCAATGTGGAGGTGGGCGTCAAGTTCGGCGGGAGACAGAAATCCGCAGGCGACGCCGGGAACGGCATGGGCGTGTTGGAGCGGGTCGGACTCGGGCGGGCCGCTGCGATGCCCGCCGCAGAGCTGTCCTTGGGCGACCAGAAACGCCTCGAACTGGCGCGCGCGCTCGGCGCGCGTCCCCGGCTTTTGCTTTGCGACGAGGTGTGCAGCGGACTTACGGAGAAGGAAACAACGTCGGTGCTCGGCCTGCTCTGCGACATCCGCAAGGCCGGGACGACCATCCTGTACGTGGAGCACAATCTGAAGGCCATCATGTCGGTCTGCGATCACGTGATTGTAATGAACTATGGGGAAAAACTGGCGGAAGGCCCGCCGGAGAAAATGCAGAACGATCCTGCGGTGATCGAGGCGTACATCGGAAAGGCGGAGAGTATCTAGATGGCAGAAGACCCCGGCAAGGACGGTTTACTCGACGTCACTGATCTCGACGTGGGCTACGGAGCAATCCAGGTGGTTTGGGGATTTCGCCTGCAGGTGAAGCGCGGCCAGGTGGCCAGCATCATCGGGCCAAACGGCGCGGGGAAAACGACGACACTGAAAGCGCTGGCCGGGGTTGTGCCGGTGCGAAAAGGGAAAATCGTTTTCGAGGGGCAGGACGTCACCGAGGAATCGTGTTACACGCGGGTGCGGCGCCATCTGTGCCTGATTCCCGAAGGGCGCCAACTGTGGCCCCGGATGACAGTGGAGGAGAATCTGGTGATGGGCGCGTTCCCCGCGAAGCTGAGAAGCCGTGTCCCGCAGAATCTTGCGCGAGTTTTTGAGTTATTCCCCCGGCTCAAGGAGCGCCGCAGACAGATTTGCGGAACACTGTCGGGAGGCGAACAACAAATGTGCGCCATCGGCCGAGGCATGATGGCAGAGCCTGTGCTGCTCCTTCTGGATGACCCATCGCTGGGCTTGGCTCCCATTCTTGTGGAACAGGTATTTCAGATGATTCGGCGGATTGCCGCGGAAGGCGTAACGATTCTGTTGGCGGCGCAAAACGCGAACTATGCGATGCAGATTTCCAATTATACCTACGTGATGGAAACCGGCCGGGTGGTGCTGGAAGGCCCGAGCGAGGAGTTGCGGGCCAGCGACCACGTCCGGCGAGCCTACCTGGGAGCATGTAACTAACGGAGATTCTGTACCCCGCAAGCCCGGCAGATGGGGGATGGAGCGCGAAGCTTCATCCTCCATTTGTTTTCCACGCGCCCATGCGAGCGGCGCTTCTCTGGCCGGCTCGTCAAGCAAAGGCCATTGAGATATCGGCAAGCCAAGAGTAGTATGCGCTCAGCCTCCCACCACAATTTGTGAGCGGTAGGGAAAGGAGACTCTATGTCCCTTCAGAAGAAATCAGCTTTGATTACCGGAAGTTCGCGCGGTATTGGCAGAGGCATAGCGCTCAAGTTGGCAGAGAAAGGCGCGCGAGTGGCAGTGCATTACTTTCAGAATGAGGGCGCGGCCAAGGCGACGTTAACCAAAATACGAGAGTCCGGCGCAAGCGGTTTTGTAGTGCAGGCCGATGTCCGCCGGCCGGAAGAAATCCGCCGAATCTTCGAGCGGGTAAAAGCGGAGTTTGGCGCGCTGGACATTTTCGTGAGCAACGCGCGGACCGAAGCTCCCACGTTCTACCAGCCGCCGATGGAGCTCAGCTTGGAAAGCTGGGACACGGCGATGGATTCGCAGGCCAAAGCGTTTCTGGTCGGCGTGCGCGAGGCAGCGAAACTGATGACCAGCGGCGGACGGATCATCGCCATCACTTTCGCTCCAGGTGGCCGGTTCGGAAGCTGGCAGCCATGGGTTGCGATGGGCGCTGCCAAATCCGCCCTGGAAGTCCTTTGCCGCTACTTTGCCGTTGCGCTCGCGAGTCGCGGGATTACGGTGAATGCCGTCAGCCCGGGCTGGATAGACGACAGCGTTCTCAACAGCTTCCCGGAAACGGTTCAGAAAGCGATCCGCGACTGGCAGGAGGAGGGTTGGACGCCGATGAGGCGCCTGGGAAAGCCGTCAGACATCGGCAATGCTGTCGCTTTGCTTTGCTCGGAAGAAGCCAGCTGGATTACCGGTCAAGTGCTGGAAGTGGACGGCGGCGCCGCCCTGATGGACGCGCATCTGCCTTTGGAAATCCAACAGGCGGTCCCAAAAGCGGCCGGCGCAGCTTAAACGCGGCCCCCCGTGTCCCGTAAATCGTTCAGCGGGGCTGAGAGCGCGAGAGAATCTCGGCGGTGAAGGCGGCCAAGCTGCTGAAGACGCCCTCGGCCTGGGCTTCCTTCTCTGCGATTTTATCGGGACTGAGGCCGAGAAGAAATTCCACGCGGGACTGCATTTGCTGCAGTTCCTGGGCAGGGGCGGCTGGGGCGAGGCGCTCGAACAATAGGCGATGAGCGTGTTTGCGCTCCATCACTTCGAGGCCGTCGAGGATTTGGCGGTGCGAGGTGCCCTCCCAGATGGCCAGGATCATGGCTTCGCGGAACCAGCGCTCGACGGGAAATTCTTCAACGACGCCAAGCGCGCCATGGACCTCCATGCCCCATTTGGCGGTTTGCGCGGCGAATTCCGCCGTCCAGTATTTCGCCAAGTGCGCGACCAGGCGGAACAAGTGATAGCGGTCGGAATACGGCGGGCGCTCCTGCCAGACTTCGTTCAAGAGCTGCACGGCTTCCCAGGCAAGCGCAAACGCGCGGCGAAGCCCGCAGAGACGCTCATCGAATTGGCGGCGCAGCAGAGGGTGATCGAGGATGGGCTTGCCGAAAGCCTGGCGGCGCTCGGCAAACGCCAGGGCTTCGGACATGGCGCGCTGTGCCACAGCGACGCTGACCAGAGCATTGGCCACGCGCGAGATATTGAGGACTTCGAGGATCAGGTAAATTCCCGCATCGGCCGAGCCCAGCAAATATCCTTCACTATCGCGCAGCTCAACCTCTCCGGTGGGGACGGAGCGCGTGGCAATTTTGTCTTTGAGGCGCCGGGTGAAATAATTGAGCTGGCCATTGACGCGAACCCGCGGCACAAGAAAAAGAGCGAGACCCCGCACGTTGGGCGCAGCTCCCTCGGGGCGGGCCGCCACAACAGCCAACTCCGCGCCGACGTTGCTGGCGAAGAATTTGTCGCCGGTCAAGAACCAGCGGTTTTCGGAAGAACCGGCGCGAGCGCGACGCGCGATCGTTTCGACGTTTGCGCCAAGGTCTGAGCCGCCTTTGATTTCCGTCATCCAGGTGGCGCCCTGCCAGACCGAATCATCCTTACGCAACAACTGGGGGAGGAAGCGCGTTTGCAGTTCTGCATCGCCGTATTTCGCCAGGGGAACAGCGGTGCCGAGCGAAACGGTATAAGGGCAGCACACTCCCGGGTCATAGAACGAGTTGGCGTACAGGAGCAGATACGTCGAGATAAGTGATTCCTCTTCAAACGCGCGCCACACCATCCCCTCGCGATAGCCGCGCTTCAACATGCGCCCGTATTCGGGAGGGAAAAGGGCCTGGTCAATCCGCGTGCCGTTGCGATCGAACATCTGCAGCCAGGGAGTTCCCGCGCGGTCCACCGCATCGGAAATGGCCTTTCCTTCGCGGAGCCACCAAGCCTCCCCGGCGCGAAGTGTTTCCTGGAGAGGAAGTTCCGCGAGCGCCTCTTCGAGAAATCGCAACGGAGAACGAAGGATATCGAACGTCACAAGCGCTCCCGTGGAGTCTGGAGGCGCATGTTAGGGGGCGATGAGAGACGAGTCAAGCCGGCTGGCGGGCTCCGATGGCGAGAAAACAGCCCGGGGAATGGCAGTGACGCCGATAGCGCCAAGGCTTTACTTCATATCCGGGATGGTCAGGCGCGCGCTGCCAGCGCCAGCCATGGTGGGAACCAACTCGATGAGCACATCGTCAACTTGATTCATGGCGCGGTCCACAACGCGCAAGCGCTCTTCTCTGTCCTCCAGCATCGCGGACTTTCCTATTTCGAAGAGGGCCTCGCGGATGTCGCAATTCAGCTTTGCAACCAGAACGATTCTTTCCTTCGCGCGGGCCAAATTCTGGCTTTCTTCCTTTGTGGTCACATAGAACAGCAGTAGGACACTGCCGAGTAGGGCGATGCCCAGGTCGTTCAGAATTGTCGATCCTCCGTGAATACCAAACCGGGCCAAGACTGCGTCGGCAACATAACTTGCGAGAAACAACAGCAGTCCAGCAAACAGGGCTGGTGTGAGACACTCAGAGCTCATCCAACTGGGAATGGCTGGCTTCCGCGACATAACTTTCCTCCAAGCTGTGGGCGCAATTATACTCATTGCAGGCACTGAAAACAATCGCGTGAAAGCGCGATTACGCCGCGTTTAATTTTCTTGTAAGACGCCGGAACCCCACCTGCTTGCCGTCTGAAAATCCGGGGGACAAGACATAACCTCCCTTTCTAACTTCCTATCTAAAGGAATGAGAGTCACCTGGGATAGAATTCGCTGCGCGGGGAGTTGTTGTAGGCAGTCGAAGGAGAAAATCAAGTGGCCGACCTGACCGTGCTGTTTGATGGAGGCTGCGCGCTTTGCCGTGCGAGCGCGGCAAACGTGCGGCGATTCGACCGCCACGGCCGCATCGAGCTGCTCGACCTCCATGATCCGGAGGCGCCACGCCGATTTCCGCAAGTGGACCGCGAGAAGGCCATGGTCCGGATGCAAGCGGTGGACCCGCAAGGGCGCGTCTTCAGCGGCGTGGATGCGTGGGCTCGCATTGGATTGCTGCTGCCGCGATGGAGCTGGGTGGCCTGGGTGCTTCTGGTTCCCGGCGTTCGATACGTAGCGGGAAAATTCTACGCCTGGATTGCGCGCAACCGCTACCGCTGGAATCAAGAGGAGTGCGCCGACGGCGCTTGCGCAGCGCATTTTGGAAAAGCCGCGGAAAAGCAAAAATAATGCGTGCCGCAACTCCGCGACGCGCCTGTTTCTAAAATAACCTTCCGTTTTTCGCCCGTTGTAATATCTCCCCCCATGACGTCGTTGACGCCAGCGTTTCTGCGGTGGTTCGCGGGCCGGCGGCCGCCCGGCGCGCCCGGTTATCTGCTCCCGCGGTGGATTTTCCTTCGCGCGCTGGGGCTGATTTATTTTTCGGCGTTTTATTCCTTCGTGTTTCAAATTCGCGGGCTGATCGGCCCGCACGGGCTCCTGCCGGCCGGGGAATATCTGGAACAGGTGGCCGGCGTGATGGGACATGCGCGTTACTGGTATGCGCCGACGCTGCTCTGGCTGGGGAGCGGGCCGCGCGCGCTCGAGCTGCTGTGCTGGACAGGAATGATCGCTTCGGTACTGCTCACGGTGAATCTTTGGCCGCGAGGGATGCTCGTTGTCTGCTTCGCATGCTTTCTCTCGATTATTGCCGCGGCGCAGGATTTTTCCGGGTATCAGTCCGACGGGATGCTGCTTTCCGCCGGCTTCGCGAGCCTATTCTTCGCGCCGCCCGGCTGGCGCCCGGGATGGGGAGAAGCGCGGCCGCCTTCGCGGGGAAGCATGTTCCTGTTGCAATGGCTGTGGTTCACCATCTACCTCGAATCCGGCGTGGCGAAGATCATCGGCGGCGATCCCGAGTGGCGGCATCTGACCGCGATGGACGAGTATTACCAGAACGGCCCACTGCCGACATGGATCGGCTGGTACGCGCAACATCTTCCGCACTGGTTTCATACGGCCACGACCCTGCTGACTCTTGTGGTGGAGCTGGGCCTGGTGTGGATGCTGTTCCTGCCGCGGCGCTTTCGCATTGTGTGTTTTCTGATTGTGACGCCGTTTGAGATCGGCATCATCCTGACCGCAAATTACACGTTCCTGAATTACCTGGTCCTGACGCTGGGCTTTTTACTCTTGGACGACCGCTCTCTGTTGCGTTTTCTTCCGCGAGGGTGGGCGAGCCCGGCGCGAAGAAATCCCGAGGAGCGCGTGGCGGCAGAACCTCCAGCAGCGGGCAACAATGCCACCGAGGCTCGCGGCTGGTTGATGCGAGGAAAGGCGTTGGCGGCGGCCGCCGGGCTCTGGCTATCGGGAATGATGATGGCCTGGATTCTGTACGCGACCGCGGCTTTTTTGCTCCGCGGGATGCTTGGCACGATGCCCGTTCCTTCGGGCCCCGTGGTCGCGCTGGAGCCTTTTCGCATCGCGAACGCATACGGGTTATTCGGGATCATGACGCGCGCGCGATACGAAATAGAGTTTCAAGGCTCGAACGATGGGAAGACCTGGATTGCTTATCCGTTTCGCTACAAGCCACAGGATCCCGCCGCAGCGCCGGGGATTTACGCGCCGTATCAGCCGCGGTTCGACTGGAACCTGTGGTTTGCCTCGCTGGGAGGATGGCGGGAGAATGTTTTTGTGATTCGAACCGAAGAAGCATTGCTGACGAACGAGCCCGATGTGCTGACGCTGTTCGCGGGGAACCCATTCGCCAAAGCGCCGCCGCGCGAGGTGCGTGCCGTGCTCTGGCAATACTGGTTCACGGACCTGGCCGCCAAGCGAACGCAGGGGCTTTGGTGGCGGCGCGAAATGCTGGGTCTCTATGCGCCAACTCTGGAACGAGGGCCGGACGGCAGATTTGGGGTGGTGGAATGGCCGCAAGGCAACATCCCGCCGCCCTAATAGCCGCAGCGTCGCGAGTTCCAAATCACGTGGCGACTTTCACCAATTGTTTGCCCGTATTTGTGCCGCGCATCATGTCGAGGAAGGCGCGAGGGGCGTTTTCCAGGCCTTCGACGATTTCCTCGCGATACTTCAGCTTTCCCTCTTTGAGCCATTGCCCCAACTGCGTCAACCCTTCCATGAAGCGCGGGGCGTAGTCCGACACCAGAAAACCCTCGATTTTCGCGCGGGCCACGATTAAGTAAGACAGCAGGCGCGGGCCCATCTCCGGTCTCTCCAGGTTGTACTGGGAAATCTGTCCGCAGATGGCGATGCGCGCCTTGAGGTTGATGAGTGGGATCACCGCATCGGTGATTTTTCCGCCGACGTTGTCAAAATAGACGTCAATGCCTTTCGGGCAAAGCTCTTTGAGCTTGGCGGGATAGTCATCCACGGTCTTGTAATTGAATGCGGCGTCGAAGCCGAGTTCCTGGGTGATGTAACGCACCTTGTCGTCGCGCCCGGCGATGCCCACGACTCTGCAACCCTTAACCTTGGCGATTTGGCCGACGATGGTACCCACCGCTCCGGCGGCGCCCGAGACGACCACGGTCTCTCCCTGCTTGGGCGCGCAGATGTCCAGCAGGCCGAAGTACGCCGTCAGCCCGGGGACGCCGAGCACTCCGAGCCAGGCGGAAGCCGGCACAAGGCGCGTGTCAATCTTGCGAACGCCTTTGCCGTCCGTCACGGCGTAGTCTTGCCAACAAAACTGGCCGAAGACCACATCGCCCTTGGAAAAGTTTGGATGGCGCGATTCCGCCACGCGGCCAACCGCCATGCCGGTCATCACTTCGCCAATCTCGACGGGCGCGGCGTAAGACTTCGCCGCGCTCATGCGCCCGCGCATGTAGGGGTCCACAGAAAGATAAAGCGCGCGAACCAGGAACTGGCCATCCTGCAGCGCTGGAACCGGCGCCTCGACGAGCTTGAAGTCGGTCTCCTTGGGGAATCCTATGGGCCGAGCGGCGAGCAAAATCTGGCGGTTGACTACGGACATGCTGTTCACCTCTCCGAATTCGGGCCGACCGGCGTGCGGAATTCACTGGTGAGATTGCGTCGCGGTCCGGGCGCACGAAACGAGGGCTACAAGATAATACGGAGCGGTGCGATTTCCAAACGGTAAGATGCCGAAACGAACCGGCTTTTCTTGGTGAACTGGTTTCATACGTGGAGCTCTGAGGATTCCTACTCAGAAAAATGCTTGATTCTCACGCGAGATAGGGCGTTGCTCACCGCTGACCGGCGACATATAATAGATTGTTTTGGCGCACGGCAAAGAAGCCCGTGTAGAGGGTCCCTTTGGCAAGCGAGCCGCTGGTATCGTCCAACCCGCCGGATTCACCCAACATCGAGCAAGAGGCCATCCGCGTGCGCGGGGCGCGGGTCCACAATCTGAAAAACATCAGCTTCGAGATTCCCCACAACGCGATTACCGTTGTCACCGGGGTCAGCGGCTCGGGGAAGTCCAGCCTGGCCTTCGACACGATTTATGCCGAAG
This sequence comes from Candidatus Acidiferrales bacterium, assembly GCA_036390175.1. Lineage (GTDB taxonomy): Bacteria > Acidobacteriota > Terriglobia > Acidiferrales > UBA7541 > DASQHY01. The sequence continues at coordinate 10,903 of DASWCG010000262.1, forward strand.
GCCAGCGGCGCTACATCGAGTCGCTCTCGGCCTATGCCCGCCAGTTCCTCGAACGCATCGAGAAGCCCGACGTGGACGAAATCTCCGGTATTGCGCCCTCTATCGCCATCAAGCAGAAAAACTCCACCCGGAATCCCCGCTCGACGGTGGCCACGGTGACGGAGATTTACGACTATCTTCGATTGCTCTTCGCCCGCGTGGGGCGGACCGTCTGCGTGCGATGCGGCGAAGAAGTGCGCAAAGACTCGATGGACGAAATCGCCGCCCGCGTGCTGGCGCGCCAGCCGGGCCGGCGGTTCTACGTGCTCTATGCGCTCTCTTTGGCGCCCTACGGAATCGCCGGAAAAACGCCAGCCTCCAAAAGAACGGAGAAAAAACCGGCCAAGCCAAGCCCGGAAGCAGTGCGCCATGCGCTGGTGGAGTTGCAGAAGCGCGGCTTCAACCGTCTCTATCAGGACGGCCGCGTGTTCGAATTCTCCACGCCGGAGACGCTTCTCGACTTGGACTTTGGAAAGCCGGTGTACGTCCTCGTGGACCGGCTTGCGGTTTCCCCGGAGTCGCGCGCGCGGCTGATTGACTCCATCGAAATCTGCTACCGCGAAGGGCGCGGCGAAGCGATCCTCGAATTTGTCGCCGATGCGGCCGCCGGCCCCGGGCAGCGCGTGGTGTTCAACGAGCGGTTCGAGTGCAAGCGCTGCGGCATCGCCTATCAGGAGCCCGAGCCGCGCTTGTTTTCCTTCAACAATCCCTACGGAGCCTGCGCGCGCTGTCAGGGATTTGGCAACACGATTGATTTCGATTTGAATCGCGTGATTCCGGACACCAGCAAATCGCTGGAAGACGGCGCCGTCGAGCCGTGGACCAAGCCCCGTTACCGCACGGTGCTCGCGGAAGCG
>DASWCG010000263.1:0-15100 GCA_036390175.1 Candidatus Acidiferrales bacterium
ATTCTGATGGGCTCGAAATCCGATTGGGAGACCATGGAGCACGCCGCCAACACCCTCGACGAACTCGGCGTGCCCCACGAGGTGCGCGTCCTCTCGGCGCATCGCACCCCCGACCAGTTGCAGGAATACGCCGCCGCTGCCGAAGAGCGCGGCCTTGCAGTCCTGATTGCCGCCGCCGGCGGCGCGGCGCATCTGGCCGGCGTTGCCGCGGCCAAGACGATTCTTCCCGTCCTCGGTGTGCCTATGGAGTCCGCGTCCCTGAAAGGACTCGACTCGCTCCTTTCCACCGTACAGATGCCCGGAGGCATCCCCGTGGGAACGCTGGCGATCGGCAAGCCCGGAGCCATCAATGCTGCATTGCTGGCGGCGGCGATTCTCGGCCTCCAGTATCCTCAATACCGCGATGCCGTCCGGAGGTTCCGCGCGGCGCAGGCCGCCAAGATTCTCGCCGAATCGGATCCCCGCAAGGCCTCGAAGCCCGCGCCGAAGAGGCAGAAGTAAACCCTGTGGCCGCTCCGGTTGCCGCTCCAACACCGCGATGCTAGGATGAATGGTTGGGCGATGAGCGAGAGTCACACCAAACCGCGGGTGGGCGTGCCCTGGCGGACCGTCCGGGAGGAAAAGCAGGCCAACTGGCCCAAGCTGGAGGATTATCTGGACGCGGTCAAAGCTGCCGGCGGCCAGCCTGTGGCCGTTTCGCTCGAATTGTCTCCCGCCGATCTGAATGCGCTTGCACAAACCCTCGACGCGTTCGTCCTGCCCGGGAGTCCTGCCGACGTTGACCCCGCGCGCTATGGCGCGCCGCGGCATCCTCAGAGCGCCGAGGCAGACCCCAGCCGCGAGCGCACCGACTGGGCGCTGCTGGACAACGCTTTTGCGGAAAAGAAGCCGGTCCTGGCCATTTGTTACGGAGTGCAACTTCTGAACGTTTATCTCGGCGGGAGCCTCATCCAGGACATTCGCAGCCAGGTGAACACAAACATCAGGCATCGGAAAAAGGATCCGCCGGAGACCGCAGATGACCCCATTCACAATGCCCGGCTGGAATCAGGGAGCCGCGTCGAACAGCTTGCGGGCGGCGCCGACGCGCTGGTCAATAGCTCGCACCACCAGGCCATCGAGGGTCCCGGGCGCAGCCTGCGCGTCACGGCGCATGCGCCGGACGGCATCATCGAAGCTGTCGAATGGACGGGCGGCTCGAACTGGGTTGTGGGCGTGCAATGGCATCCTGAGCGCATGTTCGCGAATCGCGGCGAGCGGCAACTCGATGGATTTTCAATGAAGCTGTTTGCGGATTTAGCCGCCGCCGCGCGCAAGGTACCTGCAGCCGCGCGGTAAGACAGGACACCTTTCGGTTTCGATCGTCAATGCGGGCTGGGGGACGCATGATTTCACTCGCAGGTAAGGCCGCACTCATTACCGGAGGCTCGCGCGGCATCGGCGCGGCGGCTGTGAAACTCTTCGCGCAGGCGGGCGCCGACGTGGTCTTCAATTACCATCGAAACAAAGACGCTGCGTTGCAGGTCGAGCAGGAAGCACGCAAGCATGGCACGCGCGTGGAGGCCTTCAAGGCCGATCTGGGACGCATGCTGGACAACAAGAACCTCGTCAAGCAATGCCTTGCCCGCCTCGGCCGGATTGACGTTCTTGTGGCCAACGCCGGCGTGTGGAACACTGACGACCTTCCCATTCACAAGATGAGCGAAAACGAATGGGACGAAATGATGCGCGTGAACCTCAAAAGCGTCTATGCCATTATTCATTTTGCTTCCGAGCACATGATCAAGCAAAAATCCGGCCGCATCATCGCCATCAGCTCCACCGCCGGCCAGCGCGGAGAGGCATTTCACACGCACTACGGGGCGAGCAAGGGCGCCGTCATCAGCTTCGTCAAAGGGCTCGCGGCGGAGTTGGCGCCGCACAACATCCTGGTGAACTGCGTTGCGCCGGGCTGGGTGGCCACGGACATGTCCAACCCGGTGCTCGACACCAGGGAGGGGAAGAAAATCGTTCAGTCCGCGATTCCGCTGCGGCGTCCGGGCACGGCGGAAGAAATCGCGGGCCCCATCCTGTTTCTTGCGTCGGACCTTGCAACCTTTATGACCGGAGAAGTCGTCAATGTAAACGGAGGAGCGGTCCTGTGCGGATAGCGCGGAAAGTTCGATGGGTGGTTTTGCTCGCCGGAGTCTTCCTGGCCGTGGTCGCGCCGTGCGCATCGGCGCAGAACCCCGATACGCTCATGCCGGAGGAGAGCGCCAAAAAGGCGCATGAACTCCTCGACGAGATGATCGCCAAGCTCGGCGGCCCGGCCTATCTCAGCGTGCGCGACAGCGTCTGCAATGCCCGCCTCTCGCAGTTCGGGAACAACGGCGACCTGAGCGGTTATGAAGTGATTACCGACTTTTGGAAGCTGCCGGACAAGAACCGCACCGAGTACTTTAAGAAGAAAAACATCATTGAGTTGTTCAATGGGAACCAGGGCTGGACCATGGACCGCGGCGGCGTTCAGGAACAGCCGGAATCGGCGGTGGAGGATTTCCAGGAGCAGATAAAAGGCGATCTGGACAATTTGCTCCGCTTTCGTCTCCAGGAGGAAGGCATGACCTTCCGTTTTGGCGGCAGCGATGTGGTGGACCTGCGCCAGGTGGATTGGGTCGAGATCGTGGACCGCGACCGCCGCACCTTCCGGATTGCCATCGACCGTTTGCTGCACCTCCCCGTTCGATGCATTGTCATCACGCGCAATCCCGCCACGCGCGAGCGCACCCAAGAGGTTACCTTCTATTCGAGCTTCCATCCGCAGGACGGCGTCGAAACTCCCTTCCAGCTTGCTCGCGAGCGCGACGGCCGCAAAATCTTCCAGGCGTTTTTCAGCGATTGCAAGTACAACTCCGGGCTCACCGACGATATGTTTACGCGCGCTTCTCTGGAGAAGCGCTTCTCCGAGATCGGCAAGAAAGACAAAAAGAAAAAAGACAAATCGTGAACGGGAGGCGCACGCATTCTCCGCTGTTTCCGCTAAACCCAGCCATGGCGCATCGCTGCGCTTCAGCCTATGCCGTGCGGCGGTAATTCCTCCCGCAAAACTGTTATCGAGTTGGCGAACGGGCGCTCCCGAAGGCGTTCCCGCCGGGAACAACGGCGCGTAAATTAGAGGCAAGGGATTCTCCCGGCTCAAATGGAGACGCAAATGAAAGGGCGACTTGTTACGGCGCTGTTCCTTCTCGTTCCGGCGCTCGCGGCCGGCGTCCCGGCGCAAAATGCCGGTCCAAACACATTCACGGTCTGGCTGCCTGGCAAGCCCTGGGTCATGGAGATGGACGCCCCCGGTTTCACCATCCGCGCGAATGAAATCCAGAAAGATGGGCGGCGCTACTTCGTGGCGGAAAACCCGGAGACCAATGTCATCCTTTCCGTCTATTTGGAAGAGGGAAAGGCACCGGCAACGGCCGAAGGGTGCAAGCGCGGTCTGCACGGGCGAGCCACTTCGAATCTTCCTTTCAAGCGGTCGGGGATTACTTTCCGCGAATCGGGAGCAGCGCAAATCCTCGAGTACTCCATCCTCGAAGTGGACGGCGTGCCGCAGAATCAGCGCAATCTCTTCGCCTGTCTGACCAAAGACAACGTGTTTGCGGACCTGCATCTCTCGAAAGTGTTTTTCAAGGCCTGGGACCAGCCGATGTTTGACGCCCTTCTCCAATCCGTCCGCTTCCCTTCCCGGGAACCGGTCGCAAACTCCGTTCCCATCGGCAACAGCCTGGAATACTTCCAGCAAGGCAGCCGCTTCTTCCTGGCGCGCCAGTATAAGGAAGCCATCGAGCCTTACAGCAAGGCGCTCGAAATCGAGAAGGTCACGCCCACGCTCGACCACAATCTCTGGCGTGTGCTGGTTGACAATCTTGGGATGTCTTACGGCATCCTGCTCGACTCCGATCACGCGCAGGAAGTCTTTGCCTACGGCGTCTCGAAAGACCCGGCGTATCCCCTGTTTTATTACAACCTCGCCTGCGTCGCCGCGGACAAGAGCGACGTGGCAGAGGCCGAACGAAATCTGAAGCTGGCCTACCAGTACCGCAAGAACATGATTCCCGGCGAGCCGTTCCCGGATGCCCGCGGAGACGATTCGTTCCAGGTCCTCCTGCGCAACAAAGAGTTCCGCGCGTTCGTAGAAGCGCTTTACGCACCGTCTCCGTAATCGTTCTTTCCCTGCGAGGTCCGGAAATTCCAGCCTGAGGCAGCCGCAGGGCTCCGTTTCTGCTAGACTTCGCAGCATTCCCCCTGCGGAGGTTTTCATGCCGCTCCATCGCCGTGAATTCCTGCAGCGCGCCGCTGCCGCTTCCGTATTGCTGGGTCTGCCGCTGGCCCGCGCCGAAAAACTTCTCGCGCAGGATGCCCCGGCGCTGCCGCCCGCCGGACTCTACAGCGCGGATCCCGAGCACTACTGGGCGCTGCTGCGGCGCCAGTGGCTGCTGGCGGCGGACCGCATCAACCTGAACTGCGGCTCGCTGGGCTGCACTCCGCTGCCGGTGCTGCGCGCGATGGTGGACCACATTTTGTCGGCCGAAGAGTTCCGCGAAGCGCCCTATCCCTGGTTCGGCTACGAGGAAAACACGCGCGTCCGCGAATTGCGCGACGCCCTGGCCGCGTTTCTCCACTGCCAGCGCGACGAGCTCGCCATCGTGCGCAACGCCACCGAGGCCAACAACGTGGTTTGCAACGGCCTGGATTTTCAGGCCGGCGACGAAGTGCTTCTGACCGACCAGGAGCATCCCGGCGGGCGCTGTTGCTGGGAGCAGCGGGCGGCGCGGCATGGCCTCAAGCTCAACTACGTCACGCTGCCGAAACCTCCGGCGTCCACTGCCCAAATCGTCGAGTTGTTTGCGCGCGCGCTCACTCCGCGGACCAAGCTCATTTTCTTCAGCCACATCACCACGGTCACCGGCGTGATTCTTCCGGCAAAGCAAATCTGCGCGATGGCCCGCGCCAGGGGCGTGCTGACCCAGGTGGACGGCGCGCACGCCATCGGGCAAATTCCGCTCGACCTGCGCGACCTGGGCTGCGATTTCTACGGCACCAGCCCGCATAAATGGGTCATGGCGCCGAAGGGTACGGGAACGCTCTACGTTCGCGAAGAATTCCTCGAGCGGCTCTGGGTGAACATCGCCACGACCAACTGGCGCGACTTCACGCTCAAGGCCTATCGCTTCTCGACCTTCGGCACTTCCAACCTCTCCGTGATGGTTGGGCTTAAGGCCGCGCTCGATTTCTTCGAGCAAATCGGCGCGGAGCGGATTTATGCGCGGCAACACCAGCTTGCCACTCTGGTGCGCGATCGCATGGCCGCGCATTCGCAGGTGAAGGTGGTCAACGCCAGCGCCGATCCCAAAAATCACGAATTCTTCGGCGCGCTGGTAAGCTTTGAACCGGTTCCCGCGGTCCCCGCCGGCGCGACGACAGGAGGGCTGAAAAAGATCGCCGATGAGTGCGCCGCCAGGAATATTCGCATCGCCGGCGGCGCGGAGCGCATCCGCATCGCCACCAATATCTTTACTCTCCCGACGGAGCTGAACGCGTTTTTCGACGCCGCTGAGGCGGGGCTGAGGGGTTAGGCACTGTCCCAACATGCGAGATCGAAATCGTCGGAGACACATTCAAGACACGCTAAGCAAGGGCCGGGGGACGCCGGAGTCTGAAAAAGTGCAAAAGTAGCTTGGCGCCCAAGAACGAGCGCCAACATTCCGCTCGCTGCCTTATAATAGCTGGATGCCGACGAGCCGGAGGAGCACGCCGTTACATGGGACAACCGTGCTGTGCGTGCGGCGCGACAATAGGGTCGTGATGGTTGCCGACGGCCAGGTGACCATGGGCGACCACGTGATGAAGCACACGGCGAAAAAAATCCGGCGCCTGTTCGACGACAAGGTGCTGGCGGGATTTGCCGGTTCCACCGCCGACGCCATGTCCCTCTTCGAGCGCTTCGAGAGCAAGCTGCAGGAGCATCACGGAAACCTTCAGCGCGCCGCCGTGGAACTGGCCAAGGATTGGCGCAAGGACCGCGCGCTACGGCATCTCGAAGCCCTGCTGGTGGTCGCCGACAACAAGGGCACGTTTGTGCTTTCCGGGAATGGCGACGTGATCGAGCCCGACGACGGGCTCTGCGCCATTGGCTCCGGCGGGTCCTTTGCGCTTTCGGCGGCGCGCGCGCTCGCCAAGCACACCAAGCTCCCGGCCAAAGAAATCGCGCAGGAAGCCATGCGCATCGCCAGCGAGATTTGCATTTTCACGAACGCGAATTTTACGATGGAAGAATTGTAGGGACGCAACAGCAGCGCCGCGGCGCACAGCGAACCGTTTGACGGCGCGGACGCCCGGAAGGGGCGCTCAAATCATGGCCAGCAAATCCGAAAAAGAGATCCTTCTCATCAACGGCGGCAACGCCGCGCCTGCGCCGGGCGAGCCGGAGCCGCTGCCTTCGTTTGACGAGCTGACCCCCCGGCAAATCGTCGCGGAGCTCGACAAATACATCGTGGGGCAGGCGGCCGCCAAGCGCGCCGTGGCGGTCGCACTGCGCAACCGCGTTCGCCGCCAAAAGCTTTCCCCGGAGCTTGCCGAAGACGTTTTGCCGAAAAACATTTTGATGATTGGGCCCACGGGCGTCGGAAAAACGGAAATTGCGCGGCGCTTGGCGCGTCTGGCCGGCTGCCCGTTCGTCAAGGTGGAAGCCTCGAAATACACGGAGGTCGGGTACGTCGGCCGCGACGTCGAGTCCATGGTGCGCGACCTCATCGAGACGGCCATTGACATGGTGCGCGAAGAGAAGCTCGACGAGGTGGCCGAGCGCGCCGAGCAGTCCGCCGAAGAGCGCGTGCTGGACCTGTTGCTGCCGCCCGCCCCCGCGGCGCCGCGCGATCCGGCGAATCCCGCTGCGGAGTCCGCCAACCGCGAACACGAAAACCGCACCCGCGAAAAACTCCGCGCGCAGCTTCGCGAAGGCAAGCTCGACCAGCGCATGGTGGAAGTGGAAGTCCGCGAGCGCGCCATGCCTTCGTTCGAAATCATCTCCAACCAGGGCGTCGAGGAGATGGACGTCAATATCAAGGACATGCTCTCGGGGTTTTTCGGCCAGCAGAAGAAGAAGCGCAAGATGACCGTGGCGGAGGCCCTCGATTACCTGATCCAGGAAGAAGAAAACCGGCTGATTGATATGGACCAGGTGACGCGCATCGCCGTCGAGCGCGCCGAGCAGATGGGAATTATTTTTATCGACGAGATCGACAAGATCGCCGGGCGCGAATCGGGCCACGGCCCGGACGTTTCCCGCGAAGGAGTGCAGCGCGACATCCTGCCGATCGTTGAGGGAACAACGGTGAACACGCGCTACGGCATGATCCGCACCGACCACATTCTGTTCATCGCCGCCGGCGCGTTTCACATCACCAAGCCGTCGGATCTGATCCCCGAGCTGCAGGGCCGCCTGCCCATCCGCGTCGAGCTGCAATCCCTCGGCGAAGCGGATTTCATCCGCATTCTCACCGAGCCCAAGAACGCCCTCATCAAGCAATACACCGCTCTGCTGGAGACCGAGGGCGTCAAGCTCAGCTTCGCGGAGGACGCCATCGCCGCGCTGGCGCGGTTTGCCACCACGGTGAACGAGCACACCGAAAATATCGGCGCGCGGCGGCTGCACACCATCCTCGAAAAAGTGCTGGACGAAATTTCCTTTGAGGCGCCGGAGCTGAAGAAAAAGACGGTGAAGATTGATGCCGCCTACGTCGGCAAACAGCTCGCCGACATTGTCAAGAACCAGGACCTGAGCCGCTACATCCTCTGAGGTCATCCGAAACTCGAAAATGGAAACTCGAAAAGCGGATTTCCGTTTTGCGCCGCGCCCTGCGGATTCGCGATGGCTGAAGTTCGGTTTCGGAGTCTCCCTGCTGGGGTTTGCGCTGGCCGCCGGCTGCGCGGCGCCGGGGGAGCCGCAAGCCCGCAGGCCCCCCGTGCCGACAGCCGTCACCGACCTGGCTGCGCGGCAGGCTGGCAGTGGCGTCGCGCTGACATTCACTCTTCCCCGGAACACCATCGAAGGGGAACCGCTCTCGGAGCCGCCCGCCATCGAAATCTATCGCGGGTTTGCGGCGGCTGGAGCGCCGGGGAAGGCAGCAGATTCGCGGCTGGTCTTCACCATCCCCTCCGGCGTTGTGGACAACTATCTCACCGATGGCCACATCGAGTTTGTGGACCCGATTCCTGCGGAGGAGCTGGCCGGCCATGCGGGCCAGCAAGCGGTCTATCTGGTGCGGACGCGCGCGGCCAGGAAGCGGGCTTCCGCCGATTCGAATGCCGCCGCGCTGCGCGTGTATCCCGCGCCTGCGGCGGTCACGGACGCGCACGCCGGCGTCACGGAAACCGCCATCGAGCTGTCGTGGTCGGTGCCGGCGCAAACGCCGCAGTCCGCATCCATTGTGGGCTACCGCGTATATCGCGCGGAAGTGGACCCGGCCTCGCTGCCCGATGCCGCGAAGGATGCTTCCCAGGCAAAGCTCAAGACGCCGCTGACGCTGCTTGCGCCCGCCTCCGCCGCTTCTTACCGGGATACGCAATTTGAATTTGGCAAGGCCTATCTTTACTCGATTCGCAGCGTTACGTCTGCGGAGCCGGCCACGGTCGAGTCCGCAGATTCAAACCCTGTGCTGGTCGAGGCGCGCGACGTTTTTCCCCCGGCGCCGCCGCAAGGCTTGGTCGCCGTGCTCGTGCCCGCCACTCCGGAAACCCCCGCGTACATCGAGCTTTCCTGGGATATCAGCCTGGAGACCGACTGGGCCGGTTACAACGTCTATCGCAGCGATACACAGGGTACCCGGGGCGAACGTCTGACGCCGCAGTTGTTGCTGGCCCCCACATTCCGTGATATCTCCGTTATATCGGGGCGGCGTTACTTCTACCAGGTGACCGCTGTGGACAAAGCCGGCAATGAGAGCCCCCCGAGCGCCGCGGTCGCAGCCGGCCTGCCGCAACCGTCGCCGTAGCGGCGGGTTTGCAAATTCGAGGCGATCTCGAACCGGACACGAAGATGATTCGCCCCTCCCATCTTCCGGGATATGAGTCGCTGCACTTCTTGCGCACGGATTGGCTGCGCACGGGAGTTTATACCGGCATCTGCTGCTCATTCGTTTTGATTGCCTGGCTGGTGGTTGCCAATCGCATGCCGGGGCTCCAGCAGTTTGCCATGGAACGCAACATTGCCGCCGCCGCCGCGGTTACACTGCTGATGATCATCCCGGCGCTGCGTTTCGCGCGGAAGCCTTTGCGTATGCTCTTCGCGGGAATCACCGGTTGGGGACTGTTCAGCGTGGTATATGGGCTCATGGAGATTTTTTTCCACCGCCTGGCGACGCGCATGGGCGCCTTCCACGTATTCATGCTGGGCGCGGTGGTGTATGCCATCGTCGCGGCGCTTACCTGGATCGCTTCGCTGCTCCTCACCACGCGGGAACACCCGTTGCAGGCTTCGCGCCGCCGGACAAACTAAGTCTCATCCAGGTTTCTATGAAGATTTGCCGCTTCCAGCCGTTGCACATTCCTATCGAACAGGTCCGCCGAAGGGGAGAAGAGTTGCCATCCGATTCCGTCGAGCCCTCCTGGGGAGTCGTCGCCGGCGAAAACATCCGCGAAGTTTCCGGGAGCCTCACCGGCGAATGGAAACTTTCCGGCCGCACCTGGCCGCTGGCCGAGGTGCAGTTGGTCGCGCCCATCGAGCCGGGCAAGATTGTCTGCGTCGGACGCAATTATCGGGAGCACGCCGCCGAGCTCGGCAATCCCGTTCCCACTGAGCCGCTGATTTTTCTGAAGCCGCCTTCGTCGGTCATCGGCCCGGGCGAACCCATTGTCCTCCCCGCCATCTCCGAGCGGGTGGACCACGAAGGAGAACTCGCCGTGGTGATCGGACGGCAGTGCGCGCACTTGGGTGAGGCTGACGACGTGCGGCCGTTCATTTTCGGCTACACCTGCCTGAACGATGTCACCGCGCGCGACCTCCAGCGTAAGGACGGGCAGTTTGCGCGCGCGAAGGGCTTCGACACCTTCTGCCCGATGGGGCCCGTGATTGAGACCGAACTCGATCTCGCCGGCGTCTCCGTGGAGACCTTTGTCAACGGCCAGCGCCGCCAGGCCGGACGCACGTCGCAAATGATATTTCCCGTGGACCATCTGATCCGCTGGGTCTCCCGGATGATGACGCTGGTTCCCGGCGACGTCATTGCCACGGGATCGCCCGCGGGTGTCGGCCCGCTCCGGGCCGGCGATGTTGTGGAGGTCGCTGTCGGCGGCGTCGGGACTCTGCGTAACCCCGTGATGGCGGCATCTCTCTGAGTTCCCTGCCGGCGCGCTCTTTCCGGTAGAATAGGTCTGGCAGAAGAGGGGGTACTTCCATGAAAATCTTCCTCGATACCGCGAATCTGGACGAAATCCGCCAGGCCGCTTTGCTCGGCGTGCTGGACGGCGTCACCACCAACCCCACGCTCGTCGCCAAAGAGAAGAAGTCCTTTCACGAGCACATCCTCGACATCTGCGAAATTTTCGAAAACGCCGGCGTCAAGGATGCCGTTGTCAACGCCGAGGTGGTGTCCACCAATACGGAAGGGATGCTGCGCGAAGGCCGCGAACTGGCCACCTGGCATCGTTATATTCATGTGAAAGCTCCCACCACTCCCGATGGCATCCGCACCTGCAGCATTCTTTCGCGCGAAGGCATCCGCATGAACATGACGCTGGTGTTTTCGGCGACGCAGGCGCTGCTGGTCGCCAAGGCGGGCGCCACGTTCGTCAGCCCGTTCCTCGGACGCCTGGACGACATTTCGCAGGACGGCATGACGGTGCTGCGCGAAATCCTCGAAATCTACCGCGCCTACAACTTCAAGACACAGGTGCTCGCCGCCAGCCTCCGCGGCCCCATGCACGTGCTCGAGGCGGCGCGCCTCGGCGCGCACATCGGCACCATGCCTTACAAGGTGTTTGAGCAGCTCTTCAAGCACCCCCTTACCGACAAGGGTCTCGAAGGATTCCTGAAAGACTGGGCAACGGCGCGCGAATCGCTGGGGGACATCCTCGGGACGCCCGTGGTGCAGAAGGCTGGCCGTTGACCCTCGCAGCAGCCGATTGGCGGACCGTCCTGCCGGCGGGCGCGGTAGTCCTGGCGGCGCTCGCCGCGATTGTTTACTGGATTGCGCGGCGGCCCGCCGATCCCGACGAGATCGAACGCAAGCGCCGCGCCTATCTGAATCAAGTGGGGCGCATCTGCGAGGGCCAGGTTGTGGAGATCGTCGAGCGCAACGACTCCCCGGCCGAGACCTCTGCCGCGCGCGCCAGGTCGCGCAAACAGATTTCTCCGAAAAGCGGGCGCAGCCGCAAGCTGGTCTGTTATACCTACCTGATTTCCGGCGTCACTTACGAAACCGCGCAGGACATCACCGGACTCGAACAGCACATTCATCTCCAGCGCGTCGCTGCCGGCCAGCCCGCCAGCATCAAGTACGACCCATCCAATCCCACCAACTCGATCCTCATCGCCGACGATTGGTCCGGCTTGCGCTAAACGGCGTCCGGGTGTCATCCTCGAAAGAAGCAAGCGCCGCGCCCATTCCGAATTTTCCCGGCATGCGCTATCCTTGCCCCGGCGTTGTACCGGGGGGGAGCGCGCGAATCACGCGGGGGATTCATCTGGCCTCTCGTCGCGAGTTAGAGCCATGCACATCAAGAAAATCGGCGCCGGAATTCTGACGGCCTTGCTGAGCATCGCGATGACCCTCGCGGCCATGTATGTGCTTGTGCGCGCGACGCTGTTGGTCACGCAAATCCCCGGCACGCTGGCGCGGGCGATTGCCGTCGCCGCCGAGCTCGTGCTGGGCGTGATATTCCTTGTCGGAACCACGTGGCTCACCACGCATCTCGCGGTGCGGATTTTTGGCGGCGGCGCGGGCCGCGCGCTCCCCCCGCGTTAGCGGAATGGTAGGACAGGCCGGGAAGCCCGTCCTCGTGCAACATCTTAGAAAGGCAACGGAATGGCCGCTGACCCCAAGAAGGCTGAAGCGAAGCATCCCGGCGCGCTCGATGAGCTGCGCCGCCGCTCTGCCGAGGCCGAAGCCGGCGGCGGTCCGGAGCGCCGCGAGCGCGAGCACAAAGCCGGAAAGCTCACCGCGCGCGAGCGCATCCACCTGCTCCTCGACGAAGGCAGCTTCGAAGAGCTCGACGAGTTCGTCACCCACCGCTGCGTGGACTTCGGCATGGAGGCCCAGCGGCCTTCCGGCGACGGTTTCGTCACCGGGTTCGGCCGCATCGAGGGCCGGCTCGTGTACGTCTTTGCCCAGGACTTCACCGTCTTCGGCGGCTCGCTTTCCGAATCCAACGCCTTGAAAATTTGCAAAATCATGGACCTGGCGATGCGCAATGGAGCGCCGCTGATCGGCCTGAACGATTCCGGCGGCGCGCGCATTCAGGAAGGCGTGATGTCGCTCGCGGGCTATGCGGACATCTTCTTGCGGAACACCCTGGCGAGCGGCGTCATCCCGCAAATCAGCGCCGTCATGGGGGCTTGCGCCGGCGGCGCGGTCTATTCCCCGGCCATCACCGACTTCATCTTCATGACCCGCGAGACCTCCTACATGTTTGTCACCGGCCCGGACGTCATCAAGACCGTCACGCACGAGGAAGTCTCCAAGCAGGAGCTCGGCGGCGCCATGACCCACAACGCTACCAGCGGCGTCGCTCATTTTGTGACCCGCGACGACGCCGATTGCCTCGCCATGATCCGCGAGCTGATGAGCTTTCTTCCCTCCAACAATCTCGACGATCCCCCGCGCCGTCCGTCAAACGACCCGCCCGACCGCGCCGACGCCGCGCTCGATTCGCTTGTCCCCGAAGACCCCATGAAGCCCTACGACATCAAGGACGCCATTCACGCCGTGGCGGACGACAACTATTTCTTCGAAGTCCACGAACACTTCGCCAAAAACATTGTCGTGGGATTTGCGCGCCTCGACGGCCGCCCCGTGGGCATCGTGGCCAACCAGCCCGCCGTGCTCGCCGGATGTCTGGACATCAACGCTTCGGTGAAGGGCGCGCGCTTCGTCCGCTTCTGCGATGCGTTCAATATTCCGCTCGTCACCTTTGAAGATGTGCCCGGGTTTCTTCCCGGCACGCAGCAGGAGTTCGGCGGGATCATCAAGCACGGCGCCAAGCTGCTCTTCGCCTTCGCCGAAGCCACCGTGCCGAAAATTACGGTCATCACCCGCAAGGCCTACGGCGGCGCGTACTGCGTCATGGCCAGCAAACACATCCGCACCGACGCCAACTTTGCCTGGCCCACCGCGGAAATCGCCGTGATGGGCCCGGAAGGCGCCGTCAACATCGTCTACAAGCGCGAACTCGACAAGGCGCCCGAGAGCGAGCGCGAAAAACTCCGCCAGGAAAAAATTGCCGAGTTCCGCGAGCGTTTCGCCAATCCTTATGTCGCTGCCGAACGCGGCTACATTGACGCCGTCATCGCCCCTTCGCAGACCCGCGCGAAAATCATCGCCTCCCTGCGCGCCCTTGAAAACAAAAGCGACACCAACCCCCGCAAAAAACACGGTAACATCCCGCTGTAACAGCCGATCTTACTTTTGCCTGCTTCGGGAAATCAGGTGGTCGAGCGAGAACGGGCCCGCACCCGTGGTGGCCAGCAGCAGCGAGGCCAACCCCAGCACCAGCGGCAACTCGTATTCCCGCACGGCATAAATCCCTTCGTTGAAGTTGTATTTCCACATCGCCGCGCACATGTCTAGCACCAGAAGCAGCGCCGCCACAGGCGTAATCGCCCCCAGCGCCAGAAGCACGCCTCCGAGCAACTCGATGCCGCCGGCGATATAGACGAAGTACGACGGCAGCCCGAGGTTTTGGAAGGCCGCGACAAACTTCGCCGTGCCCCCGAAAAGTTTCGGGTAGCCGTGATAAATAAAAACCAGTGCCAGGCCGCAGCGCAACAACAGCAGCGCCAGCGGCCGCAGCTTTTCCAGAAATCTCATGTGCCTCCCCGCTCCCGGAAGCGTCTGCGCCACCCCAGCGCACCGCGTGATTCTAGCAGACCCCAACCTTCCGGTTCGTGTGTCATTTCGAGCTTTTGCCCTGAGCTAAGCGAGGGGGAGCGACGTGATACCTTTTGCTTTTCGCGCCCACATGCTTCTTCCCACCCAGAGATTCTTTCGTCGCTTCAGGGTAAGAGCTAGCCATCCGGTGCTTTCCCTACTCTGCTTTCGAGAATTGTACTCCTGCCCATTGCAGTATTCCCGGGATTGTAGGGTCGTTCCACGTGTACTAAATCTGCGCATCAGGTGAGCGCCAGATGGGTCTGCCGACCGGTCGAATGGAAAAACGGAGTGCAAGGGCAGTGGCCGTAGAGCTCTCCCGCCCAGACCTGTCGTACGCTCCGGAAACAACCTTCACCGAAAACGTCAGTCTGTATGGCGTCCGCGTCGTGAGCAAGCAGCGCTGGCGGGCAGGAGACCGCCTGCTGGTCAAATCTCTTGAGGGTGACTTCCGGTCGCAGGCGCAGGTAATGTACTGTCAACGCTTGCCAAACAATGCCCTTGCTGTTGGGCTGGAACTGTTCACGCACGCGGAGGAGTGGGGAAGCCCCTCTAATTCCATGGCAGCACGGGAGCAAAAGCATGGGGGCAAAAAGCCCCGGGCAAGAGCATGGGGGCAAAAACCCGTTTGGAGTTGGCGCTCGAAGTTGCCAGCCTGAATCGCCCGCTTCCCATGGGCGCGGGACCCATTGACCCAGCGAAGCGTTATGACATTACGATGCCAGCAGGCTTGCCTCATTCGTGAGACTTGCCTGACACCCGAATTGCGGGCATCTCCACAAGCGAAAGCTTCTCTTCTGCGGCTTAACCTCAGCCAGGTACATGGGCAATCCATGATGAGGACAAGCGACTTCAAGCGTCGAATCTCGCTCGATCTCTCTTCCATCCTGAGTGACGAAGTATCCGATCGGGCTGGTATAGCCGATGAGGCAACCGGGCTCCGGGCAGGCGTAGGCAAGCGTCTGCGCCGGGTAAATATCACT